>NZ_JAACFY010000022.1:0-77279 GCF_029237305.1 Aeromonas sp. 2MA4
ACGGGCAGAACACTTGCAACCGTGGCTGCATGAGTACAACTGGCATCGTCCTCATGCAAGTCTGGGCTATAAGCCCCCCATCAGTCGTCTTCAATCTGTGAACAACCTGGTGGGTTTACACAGCTAGTTGATGGTATTCAGGGCGAGAGCGGCTCGCGGTGATATTCGTGGCCGCCACATTCGGGGCAGGTATCGAGTGGTTGAGGGTGCAGCACTGTATGGCGCCAGCCGCACTGCTCGCACACCATGACGCCCAGTCCCACCCAGTCTCCCGCTTCGTACACCCCTTTGTGTTCCAGCTCGTCGGCCAGCTCGCGCCACTCCACCTGGGCGCGGTCGGTCACATCCGCCAGCCAGGACCAGGCGGTGTCTTTGAGGGCCAGCATGAAGGCGGACTCCTCCACGGCCTCATCGCTGCGGGCTTTATCATCGTTGCGGCTCAGCTCATAGTTGCCCAGATCCCGCTTCACGTATTCGGCGATCAACGCCAGCTCATCCTGGGTCAGGTCGCTGGCGGCCTCCAGATAGGCCTGCACCTTGGCGATCATCCGGTTGAGGCGCTCCCCCTGGAACTGTTCGGTCTCCTGCCACTGCTTTTGCAACTCTGCAATGAAGGCTTCGTACCCTTTTTGACGTTTGTCCATGGTCGTTACTCCTCTACTGAACCCTGATCATGCCCGGCATAAGGCCTGACGGATGCTGGCGGTTGTTGCCGCCGCTGGATATGGGTATTCTATTGCGATTTCCCAGCTGATTTATCTATTCATTTCACAGATCCGGATGTCACCAATGCAAGAGCAATACGTTCCCCAATCGATCGAACCAGCAGTGCAAAAGCACTGGGATGCCAAGAAAACCTTCAAGGCCGTGGAGAAAGTAGACAAGGAGAAATTCTACTGCCTGTCCATGTTCCCCTATCCGTCTGGTCGTCTACACATGGGGCACGTTCGTAACTACACCATAGGTGATGTGATCTCCCGTTATCAACGCCTCAATGGCAAGAACGTGCTGCAACCCATAGGTTGGGATGCATTCGGTCTGCCGGCGGAGAACGCCGCGGTCAAGAATAATACCGCACCGGCCCCCTGGACCTACGAAAACATCGAATACATGAAGAACCAGCTGAAGATGCTGGGGCTGGGTTATGACTGGGATCGCGAGCTGGCGACCTGCAAGCCGGATTACTACCGCTGGGAGCAGTGGTTCTTTACCAAGCTGTACGAAAAGGGTCTGGTCTACAAGAAGACTTCCTCCGTCAACTGGTGTCCGAACGACATGACGGTGCTGGCCAACGAGCAGGTGGTCGACAACTGCTGCTGGCGCTGTGACACCCCGGTGGAGCAAAAAGAGATCCCCCAGTGGTTCATCAAGATCACCGACTATGCCGAAGAGCTGTTGAACGACATCGACAATCTGGAAGGCTGGCCGGAGATGGTCAAGACCATGCAGCGCAACTGGATTGGCCGCTCCGAAGGGGTGACAGTACAGTTCGATATCGACATAGATTTCGCAATGTCGAAACTGAACAAACTTTCGAACAAGTCTTTGATGGAGCTGACTTTAGAAAAAGGTAAAGCGTGTATCGACATATACACGACCCGACCCGATACCCTGATGGGCGTCACCTATGTCGGTATCGCCGCCGCTCATCCGCTGGCACTGCTAGTTGCCAAAAGCAATCCGAAGCTGGCCGCCTTTATCGAAGAGTGCAAGAACACCAAGGTGGCTGAAGCCGAGCTCGCCACCATGGAGAAGAAGGGCATGGCCACCGGCCTCTACGCCATTCACCCGCTGAATGGCCGCAGGGTACCGGTCTGGGTCGCCAACTTCGTGCTGATGAACTACGGCACCGGCGCCGTGATGGCGGTACCGGCCCACGATCAGCGTGACTTCGAATTCGCCACCAAATATGACCTCGATATCAAGGCTGTAATCCAACCCTGTGAAGTTGAGGAGGCTAAACGTGCTCTTAAGCATGGCGTGATGTCACAGGCTGATGCAGATCGAGCATACAAGGAATGTTGGACTGAAGCGGAAAAACAGGCAGTAATGGCACCTTTGCCTCATGACCGCAGAGCAGAACAGGAAGCTGTTATTGCAAAATATGAATCAGCTCTAACCATAAGTGCTTACACCGAGAAGGGTGTGCTGTTCAACTCCGGCGAATTCGATGGCTGCAATTTTGATAATGCCTTTAAGAAGATCACCAACAAGCTGGAAGGGCTCGGCCACGGCAAACGCACCGTCAACTTCCGTCTGCGTGACTGGGGCGTCTCCCGTCAGCGTTACTGGGGTGCCCCCATCCCCATGCTGACCCTGGCTGACGGCACAGTTGTGCCGACTCCGGAAGATCAGCTGCCGGTACTGCTGCCGGAAGATGTGGTGATGGATGGCATCCAGAGCCCGATCAAGGCCGATGCCGAGTGGGCCAAGACCACTTACAACGGCCAGGAAGCGTTCCGGGAAACTGACACTTTTGACACCTTTATGGAGTCCTCCTGGTACTACGCCCGCTACTGCTCTCCGGACTACGACAAGGGTATGCTGGATCCGGCTGCTGCCAACCACTGGCTGCCGGTGGATCAGTACATAGGCGGCATCGAGCACGCCTGTATGCACCTGCTCTACGCCCGCTTCTTCCACAAGCTGCTGCGTGATGCAGGGCTGGTGAACAGCGACGAGCCGTTCAAGCGCCTGCTCTGCCAGGGCATGGTGCTGGCCGACGCCTTCTACTACAAAGACGAGAAGGGCGGCAACGTCTGGGTCAGCCCGACCGACGTCAAGGTAGAGCGTGACGACAAGGGTCGCATCACCAAAGCCATCGACCTTGAGGGTCGCGAAGTGATTCACTCCGGCATGACCAAGATGTCCAAGTCCAAGAACAACGGCATAGACCCTCAGCTGATGGTGGAGCGTTACGGCGCCGATACCGTTCGTCTGTTCATGATGTTCGCCTCCCCGGCCGAGATGACCCTGGAGTGGTCCGACTCCGGTGTAGAAGGCGCCCAGCGCTTCCTGCGTCGCCTGTGGCGTCTGACCTTCGAGCACGTCTCTGCGGGTGCCGTTCCGGCACTGGATGTGGCAGCCCTCACCAGCGAACAGAAAGCCGTTCGCCGCGAGCTGCACAAGACCATCGCCAAGGTGAGCGATGACGTGGGTCGCCGTCAGACTTTCAACACCGCCATCGCCGCCATCATGGAACTGATGAACAATCTGGCCAAGCTGGGCACCGACGAGCAGGACCGCGCCCTGATGCAGGAAGCGCTGGAAGCCGTTGTGGTCATGCTCTCCCCCATCACGCCGCACATCGGCTTCGAGCTGTGGAAGATGCTGGGCAAGGGCGACGACGTGGATCACGCCGTCTGGCCGGTGGCCGATGAAGCTGCCATGGTCGAGACCGAGAAGCTGGTCGTGGTGCAGATCAACGGCAAGATGCGTGGCAAACTGACAGTGCCGGCCGAAGTAAGCCAAGCTGATGTCGAGAAGCTCGCCATGGCCGATGCCTCTGTGCAGAAGTTCACCGACGGTCTGACAGTGCGCAAAGTTATCTATGTACCGGGCAAGCTGCTCAACATTGTCGCTAGCTAATGGTGGCAAGGCCCCTCCCCTGCACTCCTTTTGTCATGGGAGGGAGCGTCTTGCTCCTTCCCCCTTGCAAACAAGCAGGTCGGGAAGGAGTCTGCTGACCGTTGCCAATCATGATGACGGCGGGCAGACGCCCGCCGCTCTTCACTTCACGCAAAGAGGATTTCATATGGGCACCACCCTCACTCGCTGGATGGCCATCACACTGATGGGCTTGCTGTTGCAGGCCTGCGGTTTTCAGATGCGGGGCACCGCCATCCCGCCCGAGCTGATGACCATGAAGGTGGTCGGTGACAACAAGAGCGACTTCTACCGTCTGGTGACCACTCGTCTCAAGGCCGCGGGCGTACAGCTCGCAGACAAGGAGGGCATCCCTGTACTCACCCTGGCTGGCGTGCGCAGCACCAGCCAGGTCGCCTCGGTTGACGCCATCGGCCAGGATCGTGAGTATTTGCTGGGCTACAGCACCCAGTTCACCGTCTCCATGCCGGGCAAACCGACTCAGGTGTTTCCCATCACCTTCAACCGCAGTTTCCTGAACAAACCGGACGCGGCACTGGCCTCCTCCCGTGAGCAGGAGCAGCTGGGCAAGGAGATGCAAGAGCAGGCCGCCAGTCTGGTCATCCGCCAGCTGAGTCAGGTCAAGTTCTGATGCGAGCATCTTGATGAGAGTCGACCCCGAGCAGTTCGTGGACCATCTCAAAGCAGGGCTCAAGCCCTGCTATCTCATTTTTGGTGACGAGCCTCAGCGCAATTTGCAAGAGCAGGCCATCGCCCCTGCGCCCCACCGACTCAACCAGGCCAAGTTCTGATGCGGATCTATCCCGAGCAGTTTGCGGATCATCTCAAAACAGGGCTCAAGCCCTGTTACCTCATCTTTGGTGACGAGCCTCTACTCAAACTGGAGGCTATCGACGCCATCCGTCAGGTCGCCCGCAAGCAGGGTTTCGACGAGCGTCATACCTTTGTGGTCGAGGCGGGGCTGGACTGGAATCAGGTCTACGATGCCTGCCAGGCCATGAGCCTCTTCTCCGCCCGCCAGATCATAGAGCTGGAGCTGCCGGCCAAGGTCGACAAGGATCTCGCCGCCCGCATCAGCGAGATTGGCAAGCAACTGCATCCGGATCTGCTGCTGGTGCTCAGCGGTGGTCGCCTCAACCAGACCCAGATGAAGGCAGCCTGGTTCGACAAGCTCAGCCAGGGCGGCACCTATGTGCCGGTCAATCACCCCGAACCCCGCTTCTTTCCACGCTGGATGGGGGCCCGTTTCCAGCGTTTCGGCCTCAAGGCGCTGCCCGATGCCATCAACTTCATGTGCCACTCTTACGAGGGCAACCTGCTGGCCGCGAGCCAGGAGATAGAAAAACTGACCCTGCTGGCGCCGCCCCAGCCCATCAGCGTCGCCTATCTGCAAGAGACCATCATACGGCACGCCCACTTCACGCCATTCCAGCTCATCGATACCCTGCTGGAAGGCAAGGTAAACCGGGCCCAGCGTATTCTGCTGGCCCTGCGCGCCGAGGGCACAGAGCCCGGCATGCTCTCCTGGGCCCTGTGCCGGGAGCTGGAACAGCTCACCGAGCTGGCCCTGGCTGCCAGAGCCGGCCAGCCGCTGGTGGAGCACTTCTCACGCCTGCGCATCTGGCAGAGCCGCCAGCAATTGATCCAGCAGGCGCTGACCCGGTTGCCCTTCACCAAGTTGCAGCAGTTGTGGCAACTGATGGCCCAGCTTGACGACGCCTTGCGTCGCTTCGACACCGAACGGGCCTGGCTGATGTTGCAGACCCTCGCCCTCGGTTTTCGCGATGGCACTCCCCTGCCTTTGCTCGAGCCAGCATCATGATGAGCTCGCCGCCAGACCTGAAGAACCGAAGTGGCCCTGTTGACACCAAACCATTTGACGACGCGGGGGCATGGTCATGCTGAAAACCCCCATCGGCCTGCTGGGCGGCACCTTCGACCCCATCCATATCGGCCATTTGCGGCCGGCCATCGACGCGCGCGACGCGCTTGGGCTGGCCGAAATCCGCCTGATCCCGAACCATATACCGCCCCACAAGGCCAATCCCTTCTGTTCGAGCGAGCAGCGCCTCGCCATGGTCAGACTGGCGGCGGCGGAAAATCCGGGGTTTGTGGTGGATGAGCGGGAGCTCAAGCGGGACAAGCCGTCTTACACCATAGATACCCTGATGGCGCTGCGGGAAGAACTGCCCGATACCCCGCTCTGCTTCCTGATGGGGATGGATTCATTGCTCACGCTGCCGAGCTGGCATCGCTGGCAGGCACTGCTCGATTACGCCCACCTGGTGGTGAGCGTGCGCCCCGGCTGGCAACCTGACTACCCGACCGAGGTGGCCGACCTGCTGGCACACCATCACACCACGGATGCCACCGCGCTGCACCGGCGCCTTGCCGGCCATATCTGGCTGGCAGACAATCTGCCCATAGCGCTGTCGGCAACCCGGCTAAGAGAGCTGCTGGCGGCGGGACAGGATCCCCGCTATCTGCTGCCAGCCTCTGTGGCCGATTACATCCGGCAACAGGGCCTCTACCAGGCGGACTGAATGCAACTAGTGCCGACTATTGTCCGGGCCGGTTGCGCACTATATTGATCAACAGGGGCCTGGTTTGCCGACCTGGCATGGCCCCCGCTCCACTCCCCTTCACCAGACTGGGAAACGGGAGTGACCATGATATAATCCGCCGCCCTGACGTAAGTAGCAGGGCGCCGGAATACAGGAGAGAATCATTGCAAGGCCAAGAACTGCAAGCCTTTATCGTCGACAAGATCGATGACATGAAAGGCCGCGACATCATCACCCTCGATGTGCGCGGTCAATCCAGCATCACGGACACCATGATCGTCTGTTCCGGCAACTCCAGCCGCCACGTCAGCGCCATCGCTCACAATCTGGCCAGCGAAGCCCGCCATGCGGGGCTCGACCTGCTGAGCGTGGAAGGCCAGCTCACGGGTGAATGGGTACTGGTGGACCTGGGGTCCGTAATAGTGCACGTGATGCAGGATGAGTATCGCGATTTCTACCAACTGGAAAAACTCTGGAGCGGTGCCGCTCAAGTGAATGCGCAATAGGGCACAAGTGTAACAAACGATGAAGATCCAGTTGATTGCAGTGGGCACCAAGATGCCTGCCTGGGTAGAGCGTGGCTTCGAAGAGTACCGTCGCCGTTTTCCCAAAGACATGCCATTCGAACTCGTCGAAATTGGCGCCGGAAAGCGCGGTAAAAATGCCGACATTCCCCGCATCTTGCAAAAAGAAGGGGAAGCCATGCTGGCCGCGGCCGGCCGCTCGCGCCTTGTGACCCTGGATATCCCCGGCAAGCCCTGGACCACGGAACAACTCGCCGTGCAGCTGGAAGCCTGGAAACTGGATGGCCGCGATGTGGCCCTGCTGGTGGGAGGCCCGGAGGGCTTGTCGCCGGAGTGCAAGGCCGCCGCCGAACAGAGCTGGTCGCTGTCGCCGCTGACCCTGCCCCATCCGCTGGTACGGGTGCTGGTGGCCGAGAGCCTCTATCGCGCCTGGAGCATTACCACCAATCATCCGTATCACAGGGAATGAACCATGCACATCTGGCGCATCACCCCCTTATATCACCCGTATCACAGGGAATAACCCATGGGGTTTTTGTCTTCTCCCTTCGTCTGTCATAAGGTAGCGGCATGCTGAAGAATCGCATCGAAATGCGCGACCACAGCGCCGAAGGCCGCCTCTTCTTCCGACGCACCCTGGTCGCCTACATCGGCATGGTCGTGCTGATGCTGGTGTTGCTGGGCAATCTCTATTATCTGCAGGTAGAGTCCTTCGAAACCTATCAGACCCGATCCAACGACAACCGGATCCGGGTTGTGCCTGTGGCGCCGCCGCGGGGCCTCATCTATGACGCCAATGGCGTGCTGCTGGCGGAAAACCGCCCGGTTTACAGCCTGGAAATCGTGCCGGAAGAGACCCGGGATCTGGACAAGACCGCCGACGAGCTGATCACCCTGCTGGCGCTGCCAGAGGGGACCAAGGAGAAGTTCCTGGCCGAGGTCAAGCGTCAGCGCCGCTTCAAGCCGGTCCCCCTGTTCGAGAAGCTGACCGAGTATCAGGTCGCCCTCTTCTCGGTCAACCAGCACAACTTCCCGGGCGCCAGCATCGAGGCTTACCTCAAGCGTTACTATCCGTTTGGTGACACCCTCACCCATGCGCTGGGCTATGTGGCCAAGATCAACACCCAGGATGAGGCTCGCCTCAAGAAAGAGGAAAAATTCGCCAACTATGCCGCCACCAAAGACATCGGCAAGCAGGGGGTGGAGAAATTCTACGAGGATCAGCTGCACGGGGTAGCCGGTTATCAGGAGGTCGAGGTGAACAACCGCGGCCGGGTGGTGCGTACCCTCAAATTCCAGCCGCCCGAGCCTGGCAAGGACATCTACCTCAACATCGACATCCGCCTGCAACTGAAGGCTCAGGAACTGCTGGCCGGTCGCCGGGGCGCCATCGTCATGATGGATCCCAATACGGGCGCCATCCTGGCCATGGAGTCGAGCCCCAGCTATGACCCCAACCTGTTCGTGACCGGCATCTCCAACACCAATTATTCGGCGCTGCTCAACGATCCGGCCCGCCCGCTGGTGAACCGCACCACCCAGGGCATCTATGCCCCCGCCTCCACCGTCAAGCCCATGATGGCGGTAATGGGGCTGAACGAAGGGGCCATCACCGCCAACTACCGCTACTTCGGCGGCCCCAGCTTCTCCATTCCGGGCACTACCAAGAAGTTTCGTGACTGGCGCAAATGGGGTCACGGCTGGCTCGATGTCTATCGCGCCATCGAGGTGTCGGCGGATACCTATTTCTACGATCTCGCCTATCGGGTCGGTATCGACAAGATCCACAGCTACATGACCAAGTTCGGCTTCGGCCAGTACAGTGGCGTGGATCTGTATGAAGAGACCCGAGGCGTCATGCCGTCCCGCGACTGGAAGATGGCACGCTGGCGCCAGCCCTGGTATCAGGGGGACACCATCTCCATCGGCATAGGTCAGGGCTACTGGAGTTCCACACCGATCCAGCTGGCCAAGGCCACCAGCATTCTGACCCAGAACGGCCACGACGTGACGCCACACCTGCTCAAGAGCACCGCCTCGCAAGAGGGCGTGGTCAACGCCCCCGTCAACCCCAATATCGCCCTTCAGGCCAAGAGCGACAGCTACTGGCAAGTGGCCAGGGATGGCATGTGGCGCGTCATCAACGGCCATGAAGGAACCGGGCGGCGCGCTTTTGCCAACACCCCCTACAAGGCTGCAGGCAAGTCGGGTACCGCCCAGGTGGTGGGCATGAAAGAGAATCAGGTCTACAACGCCAGCACCATGAAGGTGGAGCATCGCGACAACGCACTGTTCGTCGCCTTTGCCCCCTTTGATGCGCCCAAGGCCGTGGTGGCCCTGGTGCTGGAAAACGCCGGTGGTGGCAGTAGCATGGCAGCGCCCGTGGCGCGCCAGATGCTGGATGCCTATCTGGTACCACCTGAGCCCCAGTTGCCACCAGCGCCCAAGCCGTCGTCCCCACCAAGCGAGGTCGTTCCCAATGAGTAATTCCTCACGGCAGCAGAGTCTCTGGTACAAACTGCACATCGACCTGCCGCTGTTGCTCGGCCTGCTGGCCCTGATGTCCCTCTCCATGGTGGTGCTCTACTCCGCCTCCGGTCAGGATGTGGATTCCATAGTGCGCCAGTTGGTACGCGGCGGCTTGGCCTTCGGCCTGATGATAGGCCTGGCCCAGTTGCCTCCCTCACTCTATGCGCGCTGGGCTGTCCCCCTGTTTGTGGTCGTGGTCTTGCTGCTGATCGCGGTGGACGTGTTTGGCCACATCGGCAAGGGGGCACAGCGCTGGCTTGATCTCGGCTTCATGAAGTTCCAGCCCTCTGAGGTGATGAAGCTCTCCATGCCCGTCATGGTGGCAGCCTGGCTCAGTCGCCACTCCCTGCCTCCCAAATTCAGCCATGTGATCATTGCGCTGCTGATGGTGTTGCTGCCGACCCTGCTGATCGCGGCCCAGCCCGATCTCGGCACCTCCATACTGGTGGCCGCTTCCGGCTTCTTCGTCATCTTCCTGGCGGGGATCAGCTGGTGGCTGATTGCTCTGGCGGTGATGCTGATCTGCGCCTTCATGCCGGTACTCTGGTTCTTCCTGATGCACGACTACCAGCGCCAGCGGGTGCTGATGCTGCTAGACCCCGAGAAAGACCCCCTGGGTCGCGGCTATCACATCATTCAGTCCAAGATAGCGATCGGTTCGGGTGGCGTGTTTGGCAAAGGCTGGCTGCAAGGCACCCAGTCCCAGCTGGAGTTTCTGCCCGAACGCCACACCGACTTTATCTTTGCGGTCTTCAGTGAAGAGTTCGGACTGGTGGGCGTGGCTCTGCTGCTGGTCATCTATCTCTACATCATCAGCCGCTGCCTGTTTATCTCCATGCAGGCCCAGAACAGCTTCGAGCGTCTGCTGGGTGGTGCCCTGACCCTCACCTTCTTCGTCTATGTGTTCGTCAACATGGGCATGGTGAGCGGCATACTGCCTGTGGTGGGGGTGCCACTGCCCCTGGTGAGCTATGGTGGTACCTCAATGGTGACCCTGATGGCGGGCTTCGGCATTCTGATGTCCATTCAAACTCATAGAAGGCTGCTGGCCTGATGAAATCATGGTGGCTGGCACTAGCACTGTGCTCGCTGGCAACGGACGCGACCGTTTCGCCCGAGCGACTGAGCCAGCTGGCGGAGCAGCAACAGGTGCCGCTGGCGGCGTTGCAGGATGCCGCCGCCAAGGCACAGTTGCGCCAGGAGATCCTCGACACCATCAGCCGCCCTTGGGAAGCCAAACCCTGGTATCGCTATCGGCCGCTGTTTGTGACGCCAAGCCGCATTCAGGACGGAGTCAGCTTCTGGCAACGCCATGCCGATGTCCTGGCGCGGGCCGAGCAGACCTATAGCGTGCCCGCCGCCCTCATCGTCGCCATCATAGGCATCGAAACCTTCTATGGCCGCCAGATGGGCCGCCACTCGGTGCTCGACAGTCTCTACACCCTGGGCTTCCACTATCCGGAACGCAGCGACTTCTTTGCCAAGGAGTTTGCCCAGCTGGTGCTGCTGGCCGAGGAAGAACAGTGGCCCCTCACTACGCTCAAGGGATCCTATGCCGGTGCCATGGGAATGGGGCAGTTCATGCCCTCCAGTTATCGCCACTACGCGGTCGACTTTGACGGCGATGGTCGGCGGGATCTGTTTCGCAACCCTGTGGATGCCATCGGCAGCGTCGCCAACTATTTCGCCGAGCATCAATGGCGCTGGGGCGAGTCCGCCGTCGAGCCCGCCTTGATCGGTCTGGCCCCCGTCAGTACCCTGCTCAGACCCGAGCCTGAACTCAAGCAGCAGTGGGCAGAGCTGGCTGCCGCCGGCATTGAAGTTGCCACACCGCTGGCGCCACAGACGCCTGTGAAGTTGCTGGCATTGGAACAGGCCGATGGACCGGAATACTGGGTCGCGCGCCACAATTTTTACGTGATCACCCGCTATAACCGCAGCCCTCTCTATGCGATGGCGGTGCATCAACTCAGTCAAGCAATCCAGGAAGCGTATGTATCAGAGCCACAAATTTCTCCCGCTCAGCCTGACCTTGTTGTTGGCCGCCTGTAGCAGCCAGCCGGAACAACGCCCCCTGCCGCAGGCGCCCATGCCCCAGGAAAAACCCCAGGTCATAGAGATACCACAAGCCACAGGGGCCATTCCGCGCCCCGAGCCCCTGAGTGCCAGCGGCAACCGTGACTACTGGATTGGCAAGCAGAAGAACGAGGTGTGGCGCGACATCAAGCACTATACCGAAGAGGGTACCGCCAGCTGGCTGGCCCCGGATCTGGACGGCCAGAAGACCGCCAACGGCGACGTGCTGGACAGCAAACTGTTCAGCGCCGCCCACCGCAACCTGCCGCTGCCCAGCTATGTGCGGGTCACCAACCTGAGCAACGGGCTGGAAACCATAGTGCGAGTCAACGATAGAGGTCCCTTTGGCAGTGATCGTCTCATCGATCTCTCCTACACTGCCGCAGAGCAGCTGGATATGGTAGCGAGTGGCGAGGCCCGCGTGCGACTGGAGCTTATCAACGACACGCCGGATCAGATGATGATCATTGAGCCGATGAAGCCCATCCCAATGACCCCGACGACTGCGGCCGCAGCAGCGCCCAAGACGATATCGCAAGACGGCTTCCTGGGTGAACCGACCGCGCTGGCGATGGCAACCCCTGCCGCTGCTGCCGCGCCCGTCAAAACCACGGCAGCCAAACCGGCACCGGCCAAGGCTGCTGCCCCCGCCAGTAGCGGCGACGGCAAGATGATCCAGGTGCTGGCCAGTGGCTCCAAAGAGAGAGCCGAAGCCATGGGCAAGGTGATGACCCAGCGCTACGGCGTGCCGTATCAAGTGGTGACACACAATGCCCTCTTCCGTGTCCTGCTGGGCCCGGTCGCCGCCGATCAGCAGGCCACCCTGCTGGCACAGATCCGTCAGGGGGGGCTGGAGCAAGCCTTTATCGTCCCCTGAGCCGTGTGGCTCATATGAAGGTGGCCACCGCCATCTTGATGGGTATCACGTCGTTTCCCGGCGTGATACCCACTACTGATGGATAAAAAACCAGGCCAGATGGCACGTCGGACTATGACCAACGGGCGCTTCTGGTATAGTTAAGCCCGCATTTTAACTTGGGTTACCCCCCATCCAGGCTCCAGGAATTTCAAGATGTCCAAATTTGCCCGTTCAGTTATTCTGGCCTCCCTGATAAGCGCCACCGCCCAGGCCAACACACCTGTACCCACACCGAACGCCGCCCCCATGGTCGTTCCCGCCGCGCCGGAGATCTCCGCCAAGGCCCATATTCTGATCGACTACTACTCGGGCCAGGTGCTGGCAGAAGACAATGCCGATGAACGCCTGCCGCCCGCCAGCCTGACCAAGATGATGACCTCCTACATCATTGGTCACGAGCTGCTGGAAGGAAACATCAAGAACACCGACATGGTGACCATCAGCAAGAACGCCTGGTCCAAAAACTACACCGACTCCTCCAAGATGTTTATCGAGGTGGGCAAACAGGTCTCCGTCGATGATCTGAACAAGGGCATCATCATCCAGTCCGGCAACGACGCCTGCGTCGCCATGGCCGAATTCCTGGCGGGCAGCACTGACTCCTTCGCCAGTCTGATGAATGCCTGGTCCGCCAAGCTGGGGATGAAAGATACCCAATTCAAAAACCCCCACGGACTGGATGAAGAAGGTCACTACAGTACTGCTCGCGACATGGCTCGTCTGGGTCAGGCCCTGATCCACGATCAGCCGGAGGAGTACAAGATCTACGCCCAGAAATCCTTCGTGTTCAACGGCATCACCCAGCACAACCGCAACCGCCTGCTGTGGGATCAGTCCCTGCAAGTGGACGGCATCAAGACAGGCCACGTCAGCCAGGTTGGTTACAATCTGGTTTCCTCCGCCACCAACAATGAAGGCATGCGCCTGATCGCCGTTGTGCTGGGCGCCAGCAGCGAAGGTTCCCGCGCCGCCGAGAGCAAGAAACTGCTCACCTACGGCTTCCGTTTCTTCCAGAGCCTGACCCCGTACAAGGCCGGCACCGAGCTGGTCACCCAGAAGATCTGGATGGGTGACAAGCCGGAAGTGAAACTGGGCGTCGACAAGGATGTGTCTGTGCTGGTCACCCGTGGTCAGGGCAACAACCTGAAGGCGGACTTCCAGCTTGAAAGCGAACTGAAAGCACCGCTGGCCAAGGGTCAGCGAGTGGGCACAGTGTTCCTGAAGCAGGGCGACAAGGAGATCAAGCAGGTTCCCCTGGTTGCGCTGGAAGAAGTGCAGGAAGGCGGTCTGATGAGCCGTCTGTGGGATTACCTGGTACTGCTGGTCACCAGCTGGTTCAAGTAAGCCACAGGATAAAATAGTGATAAAAGAGCGGCGCCAATAGGCGCCGCTCTCCAGTTAGGGTCTCTGTGAGCGAATAACCCTGCAATCTGCAGGTTCCGCCGCCAGCTGATTTGTGGTAAAAAGCAGCACCTCCATGTCTTGTCGATCAGTCTGGGCCTTGATCCCGGCCCGGGCAATGCCCATATAGACTTGTACTGGCGGCCCTGATGGGCCATAGGCCACTTGGCCACACAAGATGAAAGATAAGGTCATCCCGTGATGACGCCAAAAGGTGAGTAGATGAATACCAAGTTTGATGAACTGCTGGAGTTCCCCTGCAAGTTCCCGTTCAAGGTGCTCGGCGTAGCCGATCCGGCACTGCCTGATCTGGTGGTAGAAGTGCTGCAGCAGCACGCCCCAGGCACTTACAGCCCGACCGTTCAACCCAGCACCAAGGGTAACTACCACTCGGTGCGGGTCACTGTGACGGCCCAGAGCAAGGAACATATCGAAGCCATGTACACAGCTCTCGGCAAGATCGAGCTGGTTCGCTACGTTCTGTAAGCCACCTCTCTCGCCCCGCCAGGGGCGATTGATTTTGTGCAATCCTGTTTTGCCGACTCAAGCGCCTGTCAGTGAGGAACCATGTCACTCCAGATCCCCGCCCAACCACAGCTGTTAGTCAGACAGTTGGGTCGCCGCCCCTACCAGCCGGTATGGGATGCCATGAAGGCCTTCACCGATAACCGCACCAGCGATACCCCGGATGAGTTCTGGGTGGTGGAGCACGATCCAGTCTACACCCAGGGCCAGGCTGGCAAGGCCGAGCATCTGCTCGCTCCCGGTGACATCCCCGTGGTGCAGAGCGATCGTGGCGGTCAGGTGACCTATCACGGCCCCGGCCAACTGGTGCTCTATGTACTGGTGGATGTGCGCCGCAGCAAGCTGTCGGTACGCGAGCTGGTGACCTGCCTGGAAACCGCCATCATCAATACCCTGGCAAAAAGCGATATCCAGGCCTATGCCAAGGCCGATGCCCCCGGCGTCTATGTGACCAACGAGCTGGGCATGGAGGCCAAACTCGCCTCCCTGGGCCTGCGGATCCGCAAGGGTTGCTCGTTTCACGGCCTGGCACTCAACATCAACATGGACATGACCCCCTTCCTGCGCATCAACCCGTGCGGCTATGCGGGCATGGCCATGACCCAGACCAGCGCCCTGGGCGGCCCGCAAAGCGTGGCCGAGGCGCAAGCCATTCTGGTGGCCGAACTGGCCAGCCTGATTGGCTATCAAACGATCACGAATGCCGACGATACCCCATGAGCAAGCCCATGCCGGGCGTCCATGAGGGCATGAAAATGGCCCAAACGGCTATCAACCAGACAATAACAAACACCGAGAGTGAATCATGAGCAAACCCGTTCGTATGGAGCCGGGCGTCAAGCTGCGCGATGGCGACAAGATGGCCCTGATCCCGGTGAAATTCATGCCGGATCCCAACGAGGAAGTGCTGCGCAAGCCGGACTGGATGCGGATCAAGCTGCCGCCGTCGAGCCAGAAGATCGAGCACATCAAGAGCACGCTGCGCAAGAACAAGCTGCACTCAGTGTGTGAAGAGGCCTCCTGCCCCAACCTGGCCGAGTGCTTCAACCACGGCACCGCCACCTTCATGATCATGGGGGCCATCTGCACCCGTCGTTGCCCCTTCTGCGACGTGGCCCACGGCCGCCCGCTGGCGCTGGATCCCGACGAGCCGCAGAAGCTGGCACTCACCATCAAGGAGATGGGGCTGAAATACGTGGTCATCACCTCGGTGGACCGCGACGATCTGCGCGACGGCGGTGCCCAGCACTTCGCCGACTGCATCAAGCAGATCCGCGAACACAGCCCCCAGACCCGCATCGAGATCCTGACCCCGGACTTCCGTGGCCGCATGGAGCAGGCGCTGGAGGTGTTCCGCGAAACGCCGCCGGACGTGTTCAACCACAACCTGGAAACCGCACCGCGCATGTACCGTGTCGCCCGCCCCGGTGCCGACTACAAGTGGTCCCTTGAACTGCTGCGCCGCATCAAGGAGATGCACCCCCATGTGCCGACCAAATCCGGTGTCATGATGGGCCTTGGCGAGACCAACGAGGAGATAGTGCAGGTGCTCAAAGATCTGCGCGAGCACGGTGTCAACATGCTGACCCTGGGTCAGTACCTGCAGCCAAGCCGCCACCACCTGCCGGTGAAGCGCTACGTGCCGCCCGCAGAGTTTGACGAGCTGAAAGATGTCGCCATGGGGCTGGGCTTCTCCCACGCCGCCTGCGGCCCCTTCGTGCGCTCCTCCTACCATGCGGACCTGCAAGCCAAGGGGGAAGAGGTCAAGTAATCTCTTCCCTCCTTTACTTAAGAAGAGCGCCCAAGGGCGCTCTTCTTATAGATCAGTCGTTTGCGATCGCCCCGCCATAGCGTTAACGTAATCGCTCCTTTTTCAGGAGTGATACCCAAGATGCCAACCCCCCTCGTTCGTCTGCTCCCCATGAGCGCTGCCTATTATTCCGTCTTCTACGACCGCTCCCTCGAGGACTACGCACAAGATCTGGCCAGCAACCATGGCTATGATCTCGCCACCGCTCGCCGCAAGTCAGAGGCCTCCCTGCTGCAGTACCTGCCCCAGGGGATCGCCACCCCGGGTCACTGTTTGCTCTGCATCATGCCGGGCGAGGTGACGGGAGAAGAGGCAGAGCCACTGGGCTATCTCTGGCACGCCATCAATGCCGATGATGACGCCACCTTTATCTACGACTTCTATATCGACCCGGCCCTGCGCAGCCAGGGCTATGGCAAGGCCGCCATAGCGGCACTGGAAGCCAGTCTCAGGGCCAGTGGCATCAGCCAGATCAAGCTGCGGGTCGCGTACGACAACCCGCGGGCCCTGGCGCTCTATCAGGAGGCAGGCTTCATCATCACAGGGCACAACATGGCCAAGCTGCTGGGTTAGTTTTGTTGAGCCTCATCTTGCCCCCATCCCGCCAGGGGCGTGTTGCGGTCAGGCGGGGGCTGCTATGATGTGGCCGCCCCGGCCAGTTGCCGCAGCGGCACGGTTTTTCATTCCCTGTTGCCCCGTTTCAGGATCATGCTCATGTCACACACCCGCGTCTTTATCGTGCACGGCTACACTGCCTCCCCCCAGTCCCACTGGTTCCCCTGGCTCAAGGAGAAACTCGAGTCTCGCGGTATTCATGTCGAGGTGCTGGCCATGCCAAACCCGCACCATCCCGAGCCTGATGCCTGGGATCAAGCCATGGACCGCCTTGTCCAGGATCACGACGAGCATACCTTCCTGCTGGGCCACAGCCTTGGTTGCATCACCATACTGCGCCAGCTCAGCCGCCAGCCCGCCTCCCGCCGGGTGGGCGGTATCCTGCTGGTATCCGGTTTCGACCAGCCGCTGCATACCCTGCCGGAGCTGGATGCCTTCATGACCCAGCGTTACGACCCGGCGCACATCATGACATTGGCACCACAACGGGTTGTCGTTGCCTCCCGGAACGATGCCATAGTGCCCTATCGCTACTGCCAGCACCTTAGCGAGCAGCTGGCCGCGCCACTCTACAGCCTGGAGCAGGGTGGCCACTTCCTCGATCGGGACGGTTTCCTGACACTGCCGCTGGTCCACGACCGGCTGCTGGGGATGATAGCCCCCGCCGAATAGTAAAACGGCCACACAAGTGGCCGTTTTCACAGGCTGCGTGTCTAGAGCGACATGCCGGAGAAGGACATGAAGCCGAGCGACATCAGCCCTGCCACTATGAAGGTAATGCCAATGCCGCGCAGCCCCTCGGGCACATTCGAATACTTCATCTTCTGGCGCAGGCCGGCGATGGCGACGATGGCCAGCAACCAGCCAAGTCCGGAGCCCGCTCCATACACCACGGATTCGATGAAATCGTAATCCCGCTGGGCCATGAACATGACACCGCCGAAGATGGCGCAGTGCACCGTCAGGAGCGGCAGATAGATGCCCAGGGCGTGATGGAGCGCCGGGAAATGCTTGTCGAGCACCATCTCCATCACTTGCACCAGCGCGGCAAGCACCCCGATATAGATGATGAAATCGAGAAAGCCGAGATCAAACTCCCCGAGGAAGGTGCTGCCCGGGCGCAGGATATGGCGGTAGATCAGATTGTTGAGGGGAATGGCGATCACCATGACCACCAGCACCGTCATGCCCAGGCCAAATGCAGTGTTGATGTTCTTGGAAACGGCCAGAAAGGTACACATGCCCAGAAAGAAGGCCAGCGCCAGGTTTTCGACAAAAATCGACTGAATAAACAGGTTTACATAATAATCCATCGGATCGGCTCACAGCTTGTGCAGGGAACAACCCTGCCACGGCACCCGACCAACAGGTCAGAGCAAACAGGCAGGGGCAACAAGGCGCGGCAGCAGACCCCGGCATCAGCCAGCAGGCGGGTGCCAGTTGTCTATCGACGAGAAGAAGCCGGGATCCGGTGCGCGCTCAGCGGCAAGCCGGACACGAGTCACCGTGGCAGAAGCGAAATTGCAGATGCTGGCCGAACAGCAGCCGTTTATGAAGGTCCCCCAAGTAGCTGGACAGCTGCCTGAGGTAGATGAGGGGCAGGAAGAACAACAAACCACAGAGCAAACCCAGGATGTCGTGCTGGAACCAGGCCAGCAGCATCTGGTCGAAATGGGGGTGATTGGCTCCCTCCAGCCGGCGCCCCTGCTCGACGCCGAGCCGCCAATGAGCGGCAGGTGGCAGACTGACACTGTTTGCCAACCCTTGATCGGACGCCCCGTGCAATTGCATAGGGGCCGCAGACACAACAGATGCCGGCAGATCGGACGCAGTGACCCCTGCCGCGGTAAACGCAGCAAGCCACAGTAAGCAGGCGATGGCGAGAGCCATCCATCCCGGCTGTGATCGGCCAAGGGGTGGCAAGGGTCAGGCTCCTTGAAAAGGCAAGGGATTGAACGGGGGCGAATATATCACAGGCATGCTCTTTATTGAATTCTTGCATCCAGTACGAAGCGAAACTTGATGTAAAACACCCACTTTACCCACAAAACCGGCATTTAAAAGCTGGGATAAAAATGGGGGCGTACCGGCCCCTCTCGTTGGCACTCGAGTCCATCAGGCGTGATGAGCGCCGTCTCCGATAACAAAACGGCCACCCGAGGGTGGCCGTTGTCATCAACGGAGCGCTATTGCTGCCGGACTAGAGACCGGCCGCTTCCAGATGCTCCACCAGCAGCTGCACGCTGCGGTTGCCGCGCCACTCGTTGACATCGAGCCGGTAGACCAACCGCACACGCTTTACCGAGGCATCCGGCCAGCGCTTGAGATCGACCCCGAAGGCGATGGCATCCACCGCATGGCCGGAATCCGTGGTCAGCATCATCTTGAGGTGTTTCTCCCCCACCAGCCGCTGCTGCACCAGCACGAATTCGCCGTCAAACAGCGGCTCGGGGAAGGCCTGGCCCCAGGGGCCGGAGGCGCGAATAAGCTCAGCCAGCTCAAGGCTGAGCTCATCCGGCAGCAGTTCGCCGTCGGTGAGCAGTACCCCGGTCAGCAGCTCAGGGGTCACCAGCTCGCCGATCACCGTCTCGAAGGCGCGGCCAAAGGCCTCGATATTGGCCTTGGGCAGGGTCAGCCCCGCCGCCATGGCGTGGCCGCCAAATTTGCCCATCAGGCCCGGATGGCGGGTATCGAGCAGTTCGAGGGCATCGCGCAGATGCACGCCGGGAATGGAGCGCCCCGAGCCCTTGAGCTCGGTCTCGCTGCTCTCGGCAAACGCGATCACAGGCCTGTAGTACTTCTCCTTCACCTTGGAGGCCACCAGCCCCACTACCCCCTGATGCCACTCGTCTCTGTGCAGCACTATGCCGGAAGGCACCTCGCCATCGCGAAACCGGATCTGCTCCAGGGTGGCGAGTGCCTCCTGCTGCATCCCCTGTTCTATCTCCTTGCGCTCCTGATTGAGGCTGTCCATCTCGGAGGCGAGCTGGCGCGCCAGATTGAGATCGTCGCTGAGCAGACAGGCGACCCCGAGGGACATGTCATCGAGCCGGCCCACCGCATTGAGGCGCGGCCCCAGCGCAAAACCAAGGTCGGCGGCGGTGAGACGGCGGCCATCGCGGCCCGACACATCCACCAGCGCCTGAATGCCGGGACGGCAGCGACCGGCCCGGATCCGCTGCAACCCCTGATGCACCAGGATGCGGTTGTTGCCATCCAGCGCCACCACGTCGGCGACAGTGCCGAGGGCCACCAGATCCAGGTAATCCGCCACATTGGGGGCACGAATGCCCTGGCGCTCATACCAGCCCAATTGGCGCAGATGGGTGTTGAGGGCCGCCATCAGATAGAAGGCCACCCCCACCCCGGCCAGGGACTTGGAGGGGAAGTCGCAGCCGTGCTGGTTAGGGTTCACTATCGCGTCGGCAGCAGGCAGCTCCTGGCCCGGCAGGTGATGATCGGTAACCAGTACCTGCATGCCGGCCGCCTTGGCCGCCGCCACCCCGGCGATGCTGGAGATGCCATTGTCCACCGTGATGAGGAACTCGGCGCCGCGCGCTACCGCCAGCTCGACTATCTCCGGGGTCAGGCCATAGCCGAATTCGAAACGGTTGGGCACCAGAAAATCGATGTGGTGGCCCCCCATTGCTCGCAACGCCAGCACGCACAGGGCCGAGCTGGTGGCGCCATCGCAGTCAAAATCACCGACGATGAGGATGCGCTGCTGGGCGGTCAGCGCAGCTGCCAACAGGGGCACTGCCTGCTCCATGCCGAACAGGCGCTGGGGCGGCAACAGCTGGCTGGCGCTGCGCTCGAGCAGGGCAGGATCCTCTACCCCCCGGCTGGCAAAGACTTGACGAAGCAGTGGGTGCAAAGTAGCGGGCAGATGGGAATCATCAACTCGCGGACGACGACGGATTTGCAGGGGCATTGATGTGATCCAGTATCTTGAGCAGTTGTTCAGGGCTCTGATAACCCCGCACCAGATCCCCGTTTGGCAGGACCCAGCTCGGCAGCGCCTTGATCCCGAGCCACTGGCTCAGGCCGATATGATGGGCAAGGATCTCATTACAGCCGGTCGCAGGCAAACGATCACTGAGCTCAAGTTCGCGCAGCAGCTCGGGATCGCACCAGAGCGCCTGTGCCTCTGCCACATCGGCGAAGGTACCCAGCGCTGGCAGTAACTGCACACTCACCCCCTGTGCCTGCAAAATGGGCAACTCATCCAGCGCGGTACGGCAGTTGCGGCAGGTCAGATCGGTAAACAGGGTGACGCTGTGACGCTCGGGCTCGGCCTTGAGCTGCATACGCCGTTCGCCAATCTGGGCCAGCGCCCGCTGACGTTGCTGACGCTGACCCAGCATGGTGAGGTTTTTCATGTCGTGGCCCAGATCCAGCATGATGCCCTGAAGCACATAGTCGCCCCCTGCATCGGCATAGAGCGGCCCCTGACTGGTGCCCAGCATGAAGAGGCCGGGCATGGGGGTCGCATCCACCAGATAGACCTGAACCCCGAGTCGCTGCTCTATACGCTGTTTCAATAATTGGGGATCCATCCCCGCGCTGGCAGCAAAGGTGCACAGCAGCATCATTCCCAGTAGTAAATGCTTCACTCTTTTACTCACTTGGCATGAACGAATGGACTCACAAGGTAACTCAGGCCATGTCCTGGCCTCAACTTGTTAATTACTGATTGATTAATAGAGAGACCTGCAAAAAAATCCCTCCCTGACAGGTTGCCAATTGGGCAGCGGCCCAGCAAGCTAACCGTGGCGACAGGAAAAAGCGGCCATCCTCTGTTTTCCTGATGCTTGATTATTCAAATTTTGATGCGGCGACGGCTGCAATTTACCCATTTTTGGAGGGAAACATGAGTCTGATTCAAGAGTTCAAGGCCTTTGCCGCCCGAGGCAACGTCATCGACATGGCAGTCGGTATCATCATTGGCGCCGCTTTCGGCAAAATCGTCTCCTCCTTCGTGGGCGACGTCATCATGCCACCCATCGGCCTGATCCTGGGTGGTGTGGACTTCAGCGATCTGGCCGTGACCCTGAAGGCCGCCGAGGGTGCAACCCCGGCCGTGGTCATCGCCTACGGCAAATTTATCCAGACCATCATCGATTTTCTGATCATCTCCTTCGCTATCTTCATGGGGCTCAAAGCCATCAATACTCTCAAGCGCAAGCAGGAAGAGGCCGCAGCCCCCGCCGGTCCCACCAAGGATCAGGAGCTGCTGAGCGAAATTCGCGATCTGCTCAAGTCACAACAAGGCAAGTAAACAGCTCATATAAGCAGCGACCACATATCACGATGCCCATCAGCTATGGTTATACCTATTCCATCGCTAGATAGGCATCGTGATTATGTCAGTGACCCCCTCATCCAGCTCCAATCACAGTTTTATTCTTCGCTTTCTATTTTTGCTGGCGCTGCCTCTTGTTTTGACAACGCTGGGCAGCGCATATCTTTTTTCTGTGATGCAAAAAAACACTCTGCTTAATACAATGCGGTTTTTTAATGACAGCACTGGCCAGCAATGGGACAACTCGCTGTCTTCTGTCGAACGACAAATAAACATCATCATCGATGACATTAAAAAAACGATGGTCAATTGCCGATTTCCTTGCGCACCAGATATCACGACATTTGGCAATATCTTCTTTATCCTGAAGGGCCGATAAAGACGGTTTATTATGTATTGAAAAATAATGAGCAAACCAACTTCTCGCTGGCATCCATGCCACAGGATATCAATGTAACCCAACGAACCTGGTACCAGAATGCGATGGGAAAGCCAGGTACCAGTATCTGGAGCTCACCTTATATTGATGCCGTTCAAAAAACACCTGTCGTGACGCTTTCTCACGCAGTACTGAATAATCAAGGCAATTTTCTGGGAGTAATCGGAATAGATCTCAACTTGAAGGTTTTTTCAGCCCGAATTGGCAGGCTGCTGGAGAGCGGTGACAAGGTCGGCTATATGCTTTACGACCGAGGCAGCAGACTGGTTATCGCCCACAGTGATCCGCTTGAAAACGGCATGCCATTGGTCACATCCTGGACTGATGAACTGAAAGGTCGCAATGGCTCATTCATGAATACGGATGGAGAGCTCATCGCTTACCATGCATTGCATAATAATCCATCCTGGCTGGTCATCACAGTGTTCCCTTTTACCAACAGTTTTTTGATTGGTGAAATGTTGCCAACCACATTAATCAGCCTGATATTGTCGCTCTCTATCTTTACGCTGGTCGCTATTATTTTCAGACAGCGACTGGAGCATACAATAAGCACATTGGTTCAAGTGGTGCGCCAATTAAGGGTCACACCAGCAGGACAACAAATTGTGATCCCGAAACTGGCCGGCATTGAAGAACTGGAAGATGAAATAGTAATGATTTCAGATAAAATGCAGGCTGAGACAGAGAAATCTTTGCGTGATGCTTTAACCAGCTTATACAACCGCCGTCATCTGGAAGAGACCCTGGCCACGCTACACAAAGATAATCGCCAATACATATTGGCGATTATCGACATTGATAACTTCAAACGAATCAATGATACCTATGGCCATCCAATCGGCGATGCCGTTTTAAAGCGCACCGCTCAGCTCGGTAACCAATTGCTGGAGGAACACGCAACCCTTTGCCGCTTTGGGGGAGAAGAGTTTGTCGCTATTTTTGAACAAACTGACATTGCCAGCGCGCAGCAGTTGATGGAGCTGTGGCGCGTCAGCATGGGTCAGCAGGATTGGCGTGAACCAGGCTTGAGCGTCTCCTTTAGCGGTGGCATTGCCGAATCCCTCGATACCCCACCGGACAGTGTGATGGCCCGCGCGGATGCTGCCCTCTATCAGGCAAAGCAAACGGGCAAGAATCGCTTGCAGCGCGCTTAAGCACGTGGATGGTGCTCGCCGTGCAGCGCCTTGAGTCGCTCATTGGCCACATGGGTGTAAATCTGAGTAGTGGAGAGATCCGCATGGCCCAGCAGCATCTGCACCACCCGCAGATCGGCGCCATGATTGAGCAGATGGGTGGCAAAGGCGTGGCGCAGGGTATGGGGAGACAACTCCCCGCGGATACCGGCACGCTGGGCATAGAGCTTGATCCTGTGCCAGAAGGTTTGACGGGTCATCATGCGGGCCTGCTTGGAGGGAAATACCACGTCCGAGCTGGTGCCCCCCAGCAGCAGGGTGCGGGCCTCCCGGTAGTAACGCTCCAGCCAGTGCACCGCTTCCTCCCCCATGGGTACCAGTCGCTCCTTGTTGCCCTTGCCCACCACCCTCACTAGCCCCTGACGCAGGCTGACATGCTCGGCGGTGAGCCCCACCAGCTCGGATACCCGCAGCCCTGTGGCGTAGAGCAGCTCCAGCATCGCCTTGTCCCTCAGCTCCAGCGGGTCGTCCACCAACGGTGATTGCAACAGTGCTTCCACCTCGGCTTCACTCAAGTCAGAGGGCAGCTTCTTGGGCAGTTTGGGCCCCTCCAGCAGCACGGTCGGATCATCGCTGCGCAGCTTTTCGCGGTTCAGATACTGATAAAAGCGGCGCAGGGCAGACAGAAAGCGAGCCGTGCTGCTGGCGGCAAACTGGTGGTCCACCCGCCAGGCGAGATAGTGCTGTATGTCATCCATCCCCGCCAGCAACAAAGAGCCCCCCTGCCCGTCGAGCCAGAAAGCAAATTTCTCCAGATCGCTGCGATAGGAGCTGACAGTGTTGTCAGAGAGTCCCCGCTCCAGCCAGAGGGCATCGAGAAAAGGTTCGATCAGGGGGTGATTGTGCACGGCGGAGGCTGGCTTGGTCATGGTACTGGGTCTTGGGCAAACGGTGGCTCATTGTAGCGCGCCCGGCGCCGGACGACAGCGGGATCTGAGGGCCTGCGCCACGCTTGCCCCGTGAAGGGCGTCGGTCTATCTGCTAAACTGGCGCCCCTCCCTGTTGCCTCCGGGCGCGTACGCCCCACGCGCCGCCAGGATGAAGAGCGATCTGTTTTACGGTAAGGACAGTGCGATGAAGATAGGTTTGTTTTACGGTTCCACCACCTGTTACACCGAGATGGCCGCCGAGAAGATCCGCGCCCTCATTGGCCCCGAGCTGGTCGATATCCATAACATCAAGGATGTGCCCCTTGTCCGCATGCAGGAGTACGACATCCTGATCCTGGGCATCTCCACCTGGGATTTCGGCGAACTGCAGGAAGATTGGGAATCCCATTGGGAAGACATAGCCGATGTCAATCTGGAGGGGCGCATCATAGCCCTGTTTGGCATGGGCGATCAGCTGGGATATGGCGAATGGTATCAGGATGCCCTGGGCCTCCTGCACGATCAGCTGGTGCCCAAGGGGGTCAAACTGGTGGGTTACTGGCCAAACGAAGGGTACGAGTTCGACGCCTCCAAGGCGCTGATCGACGATGGCCGGCATTTCGTCGGGCTGGCCCTCGATGACGCCAACCAGTATGACCAGACCGAATCTCGCATCGAGCAGTGGGTCGACCAGATCCTCGGCGAGATCCACGAACTGTTGTGAGCCCCTGACCGGCGGCCAGTGTCCCGATGCATTGGCCATCCGGGCGCAGTTATAGCACCGATTTTCTCAATCGGTATCATCGCTTGACGCTATAGCGACTTTTTTGTGCTGGTCTGCAACAATGCAATCGACACCCCATAACCCAATCAAAATGGGTGTCGGAAGCAAACAGGAACAGACCAGAAAAGGATATTCTATGACCCCATTCTCCCTGTTGGCCCCCGCCATTGCCCGCGATGTACTCGATCACGCGCTGGCGCTTGGGGCTGACTTCGCCGAGCTGTTTGTGGAGCGCAAACGCCGCAGCCAGCTCAGCCTGCTCTCCAGCCAGATAGAGAACATCAGTGGCGGCCTCGATTTCGGCATAGGCGTGCGCCTGTGCTACGGCCACAAGGTGCTCTACGGCTACACCAATCTGGCCAGCCGCGACGAGCTGCTGCGCATCGTCACTCTGCTGGCGGCCAAAGACAGACGCGACCCAGTGGTGACCGCCACCGCCTTCGATTTCACCCGATTGACCGATCGCAACCCGGTGGCGTTGCCGCTGTCAGCCGACAAGCAGCTGGAGCAGAAGATCGCCTATCTGCACGCCATGGATGCGGTGGCACGCGCCGAAAGCAGCAAGGTGAGCCAGTTCTCCGGCAATGTACTGGGCTGGGAGCAGGAGGTGGAGATCTTCAACAGCGAAGGGTTGCAGGTGAGTGATCGCCGCCACTACAACCGCATCATGGCCCAGACCATCGCCGTTGAGGGGAGCGAGCAGAGCGTAGGCTATGAGGCGCCCGGCGCCCTGATGGGCTGGGAACACGCGGATCGTATCGATCCGCGCGAGCTGGCCCTCACCGCCACTCGGCAAGCGCTGGTGAAACTCGGTGCAGCCCCCTGCCCGAGCGGCACCCTGCCGGTCATCATGGAGAGCGGCTTTGGCGGCGTCATCTTCCACGAGGCCTGCGGCCACCTGCTGGAGACCACCTCGGTCGCCAAGAAGGCCTCGGTATTCCACGACAAGATGGGCCAGCTGATCGCCAATCCGGCAGTCAGCGCTGTGGATGAAGGCTTGCAGAGCAACGCCTGGGGTTCCATCAACGTCGATGACGAAGGGATGGCTACCCAGCACACCCAGCTCATCAAAGACGGCGTGCTGACCGGTTTTCTGGTGGACAGAATGGGCGCCCTCAAGACTGGCTACGCCCGCACCGGCTCGGGAAGGCGCGAATCCTACAAATACGCCCCCACCTCGCGCATGCGCAACACCTATATCGAACCGGGCAACCACAGCCTCGACGATATGCTGGCCACCGTCGAGCACGGCATCTATGCCAAGAAGATGGGGGGCGGCTCGGTGCAGCCGGGTACCGGCGAGTTCAACTTCAACGTGCAGGAGGCCTATCTCATCGAGCACGGCAAGATCACCCGCCCGCTCAAATCAGCGACCCTGATCGGCACGGGCCCGCAAGTGCTCAAAGAGATCTCCATGGTCGGGAGCAATCTGGCGCTGGCCGCCGGCATGTGCGGCTCCGTCTCGGGCTCGGTACCCACGTCTGTCGGCCAACCCGCCTTGAAAGTTGACAAGATCCTGGTAGGAGGGAACGCCTGATGAGCACACTCGACATGAACAACCTGCTCACCCGCCTGCTGGAGAAGGTCGCCGATCTGGGCGCCGAGGCGGATATCATCGCCAATCGGGACAAAGCCTTCTCCCTCAAGGCCGACAAGGGGGAGCTCGGGGAATACAAGGTCACCAGCAGTCAGCAGCTCGGCATTCGTCTCATCAAGGATGGCCGGGTCGGCATCGCCTACTCGGAATCCCTCGATGAGGCGGCGCTGGATGCCATGTTGCAGGATGCGCTGGATGCCAGCCGCTTTGCCAAGGTGGACCCGGATCAGCACATCTCGGTTGCCGGCAGCCGCATCAGCACCGACTGCGCCGAGATAAACCAGCCCGATACCACGGCGGTGGAGGAGAAGATCGCCCTAGCCCTGCGCCTCGAGGCGGATATGCTGGCGCAACCTGATGTGACCGGTGCCCCCTACAACAGCTTCTTCGAGGGGGAGAGCCGCCTCTGGCTCGCCAACAGCCTGGGCAGCCTCTGCCAGCACAGTGAATTCAGCGTCGGCTGCTATACCTCGGCGCTGGTGGAGCGGGATGGCCGCCAGTCGATGCACTCGCAAGGGCAGTATGGCCGCCGCTTCGACGAGCTGGATAGCCAGACCCTTGTCGAACAGATCTACGCCGTGGCCCATGACCTGCTGCCAGGAGAAGCGGTACCGAGCGGTCGCTACAGCGCCATTTTCAGCACCAACTGCTTCACCAGCCTGTTTGGCTGCTTCCAGGCAGCGCTGTCGGGCAAGTGGGCCCAGCAGGGGATCAACCCCTGGCGAGACAAGGTGGGCCAGTCTGTGGCCTCTCGCTGGCTCACCCTGGAGAGCCGGACTTATATGCCGGGCGGCATGAACATCAAGGCATTCGATGGCGAGGGGACAGCCACCTCGGATCTGTTGCTGATTGGCGAGGGAGAGCTGAAAACCCTGCTCCACAACAGCGCCACCGCCCACCATTTTGGTGTGACGAGCAACGGCTCGGCCGCCCGCAGCGCCCGCAGCGCGCTGGATGTGACCACCCGCCATCTGGTGTTTGGCAAAGGCCCCCACAGCGAGGCAGAGGTCAAAAGCGGCGAGTATCTGGAGCTGGTCAAACTCGATGGTCTGCACTCAGGGGCCGATGCGGTGAGCGGTGACTTCTCGTTCGGCGCGTCAGGGTTCCTGTGCCGCGATGGCGTGCGGCTGCAGCCGGTACGCGGCATCACGGTCGCAGGCAACTTCTACCGCCTGCTCGGCGAGCTGGAAGCTGTCGGTGACCGTCTGCAGCACAACGATGGCAAGGGCTTCTACGCGCCGCTGATCCGTTTCGGTGGTTTGAACATCGCGGGCAAGTAAGCCCCGCATATAAAGACAAAACGGCACTTTGTCCCGTTCTGAACAGCAAGAGGGCAACCCCAAGGGTTGCCCTCTTTTTTATTCTGACCTGTGGCTGGGAGCTTGCCGGCTAATGGTCAAATAATGCTCATGCCCCGCCTGGCACCGTCGATACTGACAATGCAAGGCAATGAAAACGCGGTTTCCTACCAAAGTGCAAGACAATATGGAGGTCTGCATGAAGACAATCGCAATGGCGATCACCCTCGCCACACTGGGCATATCGATGGCACAGGCCGCTCAGGCAAGCAGCACAGGACGCATCACCTTCAGCGGCGCCATCGTGGAAGATGCCTGCCGCGTCAACCAGCAAGAGAAGCAGATGCAGGTCACCTGCCTCTCCGGCCCCTCACAAACAACCGAGACAGTTGATCTGCAACAGCTGGCAAGAGAGGCGTCAATGAGCCTCTCCCACAGTCAGGTTTCCTACCAGTGGGTCGATGAAGGCCGCACAATGGCGATCGTCACCATCAGCCACAAATAATCCCACTGCCGAGGACAGAAACAACAACGGCGACCATAAGGTCGCCGTTGTCATTACCGAGTCTCACATTCAAGCCATCAGGCTCAGGGGTTGAGACGCGTCGGCATACCGGTGCGCTGTTCCAGCACCTGTTTGACCACATTGGAGTCGCTGTCGGCATGAGCGATGAAGCGAGTAATGGCAGGAGTCATGGGAAGCGGCACGGACGCCGAGGAGTTGAACTCTTCCTCGTTGCGTGACAGTGGCTCATGGACTTCCATGTAGCGACCGCCATCGGGCTCGACCGTGGACTTGACCGGCTGGTTGACGAACTGGACGCGGGTGCCGACCGGCACGTTGTCGAACAGATACTTGATGTCGTCGGCGCGCAGGCGCACGCAGCCGCTGCTCACTCGCAGACCGATGCCGAAGGTGGCGTTGGTACCGTGGATGGCATACAGGTTGCCGATATAGAGGGCATGCAGACCCATGGGGTTGTCCGGACCCGCAGGCCAGACCGCAGGCAGTGTCTTGCCCTGGGCCGCATAACGGCGACGGATGTTCTCGGTCGGAGTCCAGGTCGGGTTGGCACGCTTGCGTTCAACCTTGGTGATCCAGTTTTCCGGGGTATTCACACCCAGCTGGCCGATACCGATGGGCAGCACTTCGACGACATTCTTGCCTTTCGGGTAGTAATAGAGGCGCATCTCGGCCACGTTGATGACGATCCCTTCACGGGGCGCATTTGGCAGGATCAGCTGATGAGGAATGATCAGCTTGCTGCCCGGTGTCGGCAGATAGGGGTCGACCCCGGGGTTGGCCTCCATGATGTTGGTCAGGCCCAACTGGAAGTCGGAGGCGATCTGCTCCAGCGGGCGATTGTCCGCGGGTACCACATACTCCAGGTTCTCACCGATCAGGCGGCTATTGGCAGCGGGCAGCTGGTATTCAACGGCAGCAGCCTGATAGCTGACCAGCGTCAGCGTAAATAAAAGGGCCGAAGCGGCAGTGCGAAAAGGATTCATAAAATTCCTGTGTGGTTTCCTGTACCAAGTTGGCCGGGGGCCGTGTCATCCTCGGTCTGACCTGTGACGAGTCACCTTGCGCCCGAGGCCAATCACCGAGCGCGCATTCTTCCCTGAGTCGGACAAAATTTCAACGTCAGGATGGCTCTTTTTGCATGAACAGTCTATTCACTGCCCCTGACTTGTCATTTTTACCCTTGCCAAGCTAACAATCAGCAAATGAGTAGTGCATGAACAAAAGGGAGACCCATGGGTCTCCCTCTCTTCAGCAGGCTCTGGCAAGCAGGCGGGTCACAGCCTCCCTGATGGCGGCCCTGGCATCCAGCCTCCCCATCTCGTCGGCCAGCAGGCGCGCCCGTGCCCGATAGCGGGGCTCGTGCACCACCTTGCGCACTGCCGCAGCCACGGCCTCTGCCGTCGGCTCGTTGCTGTGCAGATTGATGCCCACGCCACTCCATGCCACCCGGGTGGCCACCTCGGCCTTGTCCTCCCCTGTGCCAGCCACCACCAATGGCACACTGTGGGCCAGTGCGGCCTGCACAGAACCATAGCCGCCGTTGGTCACCAGCACGGCGGCACGGGGCAGCGCCAGCTCGAACGGCACATGGTCGGTGACGATGGCATTGGCGGGGATGGATGGCCCCAGCAGCGCAGGATCCCGCCCGCCCGTGGTCAGCAGCAACTGCACTTCGTCACCCGCCAGCCCCTGCATGGCCGGGATCAGCAGTTGCCCCAGATCCACGTTGGCCAGGGTACCCTGGCTGACAATGACCAGCGGCCGACCATCCAGCCGTTCCCACCAGGGCGGCGGCGTCAACGCAATCCTGGGTGGCAACAGGGGGCCGATATGACGGATCAGCCCCTCAAGCTCCGGCCGCTCATATTCAAAGCCGGCGCAGGAGAGCTGCAGAAAGGCATCCGGCGCCGTCACCATCACATCGGTGAAGGGGGCCGCCAGCGGCGGCGCCCCCGCCTCGGCCAGGGCAGCATCGAAGCTCTGCTGCACCTCGGCCTGCAGTTGCCGGGTCTGTTCATCCAGCCAGGGCAGCTCGCCAAGGGAGCGGCGCAGCTCGGGGGCGATGCGCGGGCCGTAGAAGATGGCATCCGGGCTCGAGAAAGAGACGGGGTTCACCCCCAGCATCAGGATGGGAAGGCGCTGGCTGCGGGCCTGTTGCAGCAGCGGCAGCACGCCGTAGAAACCGTTCTCCACCAGCAGCAGATCCACCCTCTCCGCCGCGATCAGCGCCCGCAGATGGCGGTCGTGTTGCGCCATGGGGGCGGCGAAGAAACGCCTGAGTGCCAGCGCCATCTGGGCTGTGCCGCTCAACTCGGCACGCTCGGGGAAGTGCTGCTCCAGCGCCCGGTAGTCAAAATCCACCTCGGGGGAGAAGGACACAAATTCTGCGCCGCTCTGGCGGATCCCTTTCTCGAACAGAGCGCCGCACAGCATCAACACCCTGTGCCCCTCCCCCACCAGCAGGCGGGCCACCGCCAGCATGGGGTTGACGTGGCCAGGGGTGGCGGTGGCCGCCAGCAAAATGGTCGCCATCACGCAGCCCCTTGCGGCGCCAGCGCCGGGTTGAGGCAGAGCGGACTGGCTTGGATATGGACCCGCTGGATATGGCGTGCCGAGCGGGCGGTGAAGCCTTCCCGCCCGTGCAGCAGGCCGAAGTTATCGGCAATCACCACATCCCCCGGCTGCCACTGGTGAGCATAGAAGTAGCGGGGATCATAGAGTCGCTCGTGCAGATCCTGCAGGAAGGCGCCCTGATCCTCGGGCGGGATCCCCTCGATCTGCAGCGCATGCTGGTTGAGGAAGCGAACCCCCTCGCGCGGCGGCTCGTTGTAGCGCATGACGGTTTCACCGCTCACCGGATGAGGCACCAGCAGGGGCGAGCTCACCTCGCCACCGTAGTGAACCACCTGCTTGATGCGATAGGTGATCCGCACTCGCTCCCAGCGGGCCAGCCGCTCGCCATCGAGATCCACCAGCAGCTGGCGGGTATTGATGAAGGTGGTGCGTCCGCCCTCATCGGCGGCCGGTGCATGCACGCAGTGAAACAGCTGGAACTCCGGCACGGTTGGCTTGTACATGCCATCCCAGTGCAGCGGCACATAGCTGGAGTCGAAAATATGATCGGTGGCGTTCTCGTGCTCTTTCACATCCAGCACGGCGCCGAAGGGCCACATCATGATCTCGCCCCAGCGCTCGGCGTAATGGGTCAGCCGCTCGGGGTCGACAAAACCCGAACCAAACCCACGCAGGATCAGCACGCCGTGGCGACGGGCCAGTTCGCGCAGCGACCCGACCGGCAGAGCCTGTACCGGCTGCTCGCTCCTGGCCGGTTCGATCAGCAGGCCGAAGGGGGAATGGGGCTGAATGCGGCAGTGCTCACCGCCGAGGGGAATGATGGATGCTGTCATGGTGAACTCCTCAGGCGGCGGCCTGCTTGCTGCGGATCAGGTAGTGACTGGGACGGCCATGGATATGGACCAGTTCGTGCTCCAGGGCCAGCACGTCGCGCCGCTTCATCAGCACGAACTGGCCATCCAGATTGGCCGCCACCCCGTGCCAGGGGGTGAGCCAGTCATCCCGGGTCGGCAACATGTGAATGCCCATCTTCAGGCTGTGGCTGGCCTGGGGGTGGATGGAAAGACGGATGGCCTCGGGGAAGCGCTCCGCCAGCAGCTTGCCCCAGGCGCGGCTGCGCTGGATCACGCCGTGGGTGCGCGACTTGGCATCCCGCTGCAGCGCCGTGTTGGAGAGTGGCGTGTCCGGCAGCTGGCTGTCTTCATAGAGGAAGCGGGTCATGGCACGATAGAGACGAACCCCCTCCTCCGTAGTTTTCACCTCCTCGCTTATCTGCGCCAGCGGCTCGGCATAACGCTCAACCAGCTGTTCACGCAGGGTGTCGAAGTCGCGGCTGGCGCAAAACTCGGCCATGCCCGCCACCATCCCCAGGTGAAAGACCCCAAGGTGGGTCGCCCCCAGCTCCAGGATCAGCTGCTCTATGTGGGCCTGATAGGCATCGATGGCCGGGTCCGATACCCGGATCAGATCGCCAAAGACGTGGCCATCCGAGCAGATCAGGATCCGCATGCCGGGCCGGTAGTGCAGCTGGATGCGCTGGCAGAGGTGATTGAGAAAGCTGAGGGAGAGGCGCTCCGCCATGTCCGGCAGGGTGCCCAGCACCTTGTTCGGGTTCGGCGACTTGGTGGGGAAGGCGGGCAAGACGCAGGTGATGGTCTCGCCCCGCTCGATGAAGGCTTGCAACCGGGGGATCTGGATGGCGGCCACCTCCTGCTCTTCGCTGTGCCGATCCAGGATGGGATCGGGGAAGCGACGACGATAGGGCAACAGCTCGGCAAATATCTCACGGGCAATTTGATGGGAAGATAAACCACTCATTATTCCGGCTCCTTTAGGCAGGATAAAATCAATAAAGATGACTCTTTATCAATGCGTCCAGTCTCTGTCGTTATTATGGATGTATCCGTTTGCTACCCAAACGAATCGAGAGGGGACAGTAGCCGAGATGAAGTCAGGCTATCAATTCGCCATTAATGTAAAGAGATTCAACCCAGCGCTAACAATCTATTTCACATAAGCTAACTCACCCTATGCATATGAATAAAAACAGATTTAATGAATATTGAAACGTATTGAAAAACACCAGTCAGGAAAGTTCCCCACCGGCTTTATTATTCCGTCACAATTTGACTCGTGGATTATTTAGCTCCACTTAACAGTGATATTTCTTCATGCTGGCAATGCTGACCATTTCGCTTTAAATATCGCAAACTATTATCCAGCAGCATATTAAGCGGACGAACAAACGCTGGCTCTGGCAATCAAGACGGGGAGTGGCAGGTGGGATGATTCATCCCTGACCCGCAGCGGCATCGCCATGGTTTTTCATGGTGGCGGCCCCGGGCGGAGCCGCCAAGACGATTCAAGGCTGGGCCGGGTTGGCCGCCAGATAGTCCAGGGCCGCCTGCCAGCCCATTTGGTAGCCCTGCTCCAGCCGCCCCTTGTCTGTGGTCATGCGGCCGACCCGAAAACCCGCCGGCGGCACTATGACCCGGATGTGGCAATCCGCCGGTGGCTGGCGGATGAAGTCGATGGCGTCGTTGTAACTTTGATGACGCGCCAGGCTGGCGCGAGCCAGGGCCGGGGTCTGGCGCAGCAGATATCGGTGCAGGGCCGGCAGACGTGGCGCCCGCTTGCGATAGCCGAGGGGGCGGGAGAGCACCACAGTTATATCGCGCGCCCCCTGCTCGTAGGCATGACGCACCGGAATGGAGTCAGCCACCCCGCCATCCGTCATGGCTTCCCCGCCGATGCGCACGAAGTCGCGATAGACCAAGGGCACAGAACAGGAGGCCTTGATCTGCTGCTCCAGCTCGGCCGCGTTCCCCTTGAGGTAGGCGGCCTGGCCGTCCGAGACCCGGGTGGTCACTACTGTCAGCGGTACCGGATTGACGGCAAAGCGGGCTAGATCGAGTCGGCACTCGCGGATGGTGATCGCCCACAGCCAGTCGAGATCGAGCCAGTGGCCACCGCGCACGAACCTGGCCAGACTGATGAACTCGGGGCGGCAGGAGTAGTCCGTGATGACGCTGTGGTTGCGTCCCCGCTGACCGGCCAGAAAAGCCGCCAGATTGACCGCCCCCGCCGAGACCCCGATACAGTGATCAAACGCCGTCCTGCCCTGTGCCAGAAAAGCATCCAGCACACCGGCGGCAAAAATGCCGCGCATGGCGCCCCCCTCGACCACCAGGGCCGTTTGCCGCCGACTCATCTCACCTCCCGCTGAACTTGCTCTGTGAATGGACTCACACTTTGACCCATCCGGTGCCCATCCCCACGTTGCGCTCCCTATAATGGGCGCGCCTCTGCTCTGGTGCCATGAGGTATAACTTATTGATGCTACGGAATATTACAATGAAAAAAATCAGCAAGTCCCTACTCGCCGCTGCCATTTCCCTCGGATTGATGGCAGGCTGTCACAGCAACAATGACTCCGAGACTCCAGATACCATGGTTCGCTTCGCTACCTTCAACCTCTCCTTTGATCGCACCGCTCCCGGCATGCTGAGCGGGGAACTGGCCCTGACCCACGCCGAGCAGGACACCCTGCTGGCACGCTATCAGGCCGGTGATGCCAGTCTGGGTCAGGCCGAGATCACCCGGGCCAAAAATGTGCAGCAGATCCGCAATGTCGCCGAAATCATCCAGCGCACACGGCCGGATGTGTTCCTGCTCAACGAGTTCGACAACGACGGCAAAGGCGAAAATACCGCCGACCTGAAGGCGTTCAACGACAACTACCTGGCCCACGCCCAGCACACCGAAGTGACCGCCATCAGCTACCCTGTGCTGCAGAATTTTGCCACCAATACCGGCCTGATGAGCGGCCATGATCTCAACCTGGATGGCAAGGTCAACACAGGGCCGGACGACGCCTGGGGCTTTGGCAACTACCACGGCCAGTACGCCTTTGCCGTCATGTCCCAATACCCCATCGACACCAAGCAGATCCGCACCTTCCAGCACTTCAAGTGGAAGGACATGCCCGGCGAATCGAACCCAGTCATCGACGACTGCAACAACCCCAAGGCGCCGATCCCGGCGGGCCGCCAGTGCGGTGATGCCTGGTATGACGACGCCGCCTGGCAGCAGTTTCCACTCTCTTCCAAGAACCACGCCGACGTGCCGGTGCGCATCAAGCGCGGCGACAAGGAGGAGGTGATCCACTTCCTCATCTCCCACCCGACCCCACCCATCTTCGGCAACGCGGCGCGCCACAACGTCAAGCACAATCGCGCCGAAGTCGCCTTCTGGCAGGACTACGTGGAGACCGCCAGCTACATGGTGGATGACGCGGGCAAGGCCGGCGGCCTGGCCGAGGGCGCCAAGTTCGTCATCGCCGGGGATCTCAACGCCGATCCCCAGATTGGCGACGGGGATCTCACCGCCATTCAAGATCTGCACAACCATGTACTGGTCAATCAGGCGGTCACCAACGGCGCCATCATACCGGTCAGCCAGGGTGGCCCCGAGTGCCTCGCCAGCCAGCCGGATCAGTGCAAACGCAACAACAAGCGCCCCACCCCGGAGCGCATCACCAGCAGCAGCGGCCTGCAGCTCGATCACCTGCTGCCCTCCGCCAACCTGAACGCTGTCGCCTCCGGCGTGTTCTGGCCCGCCAGCTTCGAGCCCGGCTATCACCTGGTGTACGACGCCAAGCTGGGTATCGCCAAGGGAGTGAGCTCGGATCACCGGCTGGTGTGGGTCGACTTCAAGCTCGACTAACTTGATGGTGTTATCAACAATCAGGGGGCCCGCGGGCCCCCTGATTGTTTTCAAACAAAGTGAACTGCCCTTGGTCACGGCAAGCGCCAAGGGGCACAGCAATGGGTGTCATTACCAAGGTGGGGCGACGGGATCACAGAACACGGGCACCAATGAGGCTAGAATGGGAACTCTTGTCGCCAGGCTCTGGCGATGATGCCTCCGCTTTCACTCATCGAGGACACGCTTCATGGAACTGCTTCTTCTCAGCAATGGTAAAGCCACCGAATTTCCGGGTCTGCTCGGTTGGGCCCGGGATAGGGTGCAAACCCTGCTCGCCCGCAAACAGGTCAAACGCATACTGCTGATCCCCTACGCCGTGATCCGCAGCGACTGGGATGCCCGCGCCCGCGATCTCACCGAGAGTCTGGGGGTGGAAGCCATCAGTATTCATCAGTTTGATGACCCTGTGGATGCCATCAATCAGGCAGATGCCATCTTCATCAGCGGTGGCAATACCTGGCGCCTGAACCAGCTACTGCACGAATATGGTCTGGTCGTGCCAATCCAGCGCGCGGTGCGCGAGCGGGGCGTGCCCTATGTGGGCTGGAGCGCCGGCTGCAACGTGGCAACTCCCAGCATTCGCACCACCAACGACATGCCGGTGTGCAATGCCGCCGTGCTGCCTGCACTGGGTCTGTTCCCGTTGCAGATCAACCCTCATTATCTGGATGCCAGCATCAGCGGTCACATGGGCGAAACCCGCGACGAACGTCTGGCGGAGTTCTGCGCTATCAACCCGAGCGAATACGTGGTGGCCCTGCGCGAAGCCAGCCTGCTGCAGATAAGCGGTGAGAGCAGCGGCGACACCCTCGAATACTGGAGCGCCCGCGGCGAGAGCTACAAGATCTTCAAACACGGCGAGGAGGTGCAGGAATTCATGGATGCCACCCCGCTGGCGAAGTTGACCCCCTTTAGCCCTCGCGGCTGACTGCCCATGAAAAAGGGGGCATAGAGGTGAGGTGCTGATCTGAGCCGCCGAACCGGCGGTTTGTCATGCTGTAAGGGGCAAGGGATCTTCCCTCGCCCCTTGTTTTGTTAGACGGGAGTATGCGATGACGACACGGATCGAACACGACAGCTTCGGGGAGATAGAGGTGCCAGCCGAACGGCTGTGGGGGGCCCAGACCCAGCGCTCCCTGCACCATTTCGACATCTCGGGGGAGCGCCAACCCGCCGAGCTCATCTGCGCCCTGGCCCGCATCAAGTCTGCTTGCGCCCGGGTCAATCACGCCAAGGGGTTGCTGCCCGCCCGCACGGCCCAGGCCATCATGAGCGCCGCCGATGAAGTCCTGTGCGGCCTGCATGAGGAAGAGTTTCCACTGCGCGTCTGGCAGACAGGCTCGGGCACCCAGACCAACATGAATGTCAACGAGGTACTGGCCAACCGGGCCAGCGAACTGCTCGGCGGTCCGCGGGGGCAGGGCTGTCTCGTCCATCCCAACGATCAGGTCAACCTCAGCCAGTCGAGCAATGATGTCTTCCCGAGCGCCATGAACCTGGCGGCCGTCACTGCCATTACCTTGCAACTGCTGCCCGCCCTGATAACCCTGAGCGCGACGCTGGCCCGCAAGGCCCACGCCTTCGACGACATCGTCAAGATTGGCCGCACCCACTTGCAGGATGCCACCCCGCTCACCCTGGGGCAGGAGTTCTCCGGTTGGGTTGCCCAGCTGGAACAGGGGGAGCGCCACATTCGAGCCGCCCTGCCCCATCTTTGCGAGCTGGCACTGGGGGGCACGGCCGTCGGCACCGGCCTGAACACGCCACCCGGTTTTGCCGATGCCGTGGCGGCCACCCTGGCAGAGCAGACGGGCCTGCCGCTGGTTAGCGCCCCCAACAAATTCGAGGCGCTAGCGAGCAGCGATGCCCTGGTTCATGCTCACGGCGCCCTCAAGACGCTGGCCGCGTCGCTCATGAAGATCGCCAACGACGTGCGCTGGCTGGCCAGCGGCCCCCGCAGCGGGCTCGGTGAGCTGCTCATTCCGGAAAATGAACCCGGATCCTCCATCATGCCCGGCAAGGTCAACCCGACCCAGTGCGAGGCGCTCACCATGCTGTGTGCCCAGGTGATGGGCAACGACGTGGCGATCAACATAGGTGGCGCCAGCGGCAACTTCGAGCTGAACGTCTTCCGCCCACTGATTGCCCATAACTTTTTACAGAGCGTGCGTCTGCTGGCCGACGGCATGCAGAGCTTCCACGATCACTGCGCCACCGGCATCACACCGAACCGGGCCCGCATAGACGAGCTGCTGGCCGGCTCCCTGATGCTGGTCACGGCACTCAACCCTCACATCGGTTACGACAAGGCGGCCGAGATAGCCAAGCGAGCCCACAATGAGGGGCTCAGCCTGCGGGAAGCCGCCATCGCCTCCGGCCACCTCACGGCGCAGGAGTTCGATGCCTGGGTAGTGCCAGCCAACATGGTGGGTCGACGGGGGCTCTGACATGAGTGTCTGCTGAAAAATGAAAAAGCCGGGCATGCCCGGCTTTTTCATTGTGCAATTCGTCGTTCAGGGTTTGATCAGCTTGCTCAGGGCATCCAGCTCGCTCTGGGCGGCCAGCAACTTGGCCTGGGCCTCTTCCAGCTTGGCCTGCTTCTTGGCGATCTTGTCCGGCTTGCCCGACACTCGGGCATTTTGCAACTCGAGCAGCCGCTCATTCACCTGCTCTTTCAGCTTGGCTACCCGTTGCTGCTGCTCCTTGAACAGACCGTCATCGGTACAGTGGGCCTCTATGTTGCGCAGCGCCTGCTCCAGCCCGGCTATCTGATCCGCATTATTGTGCGCCTTGGCGAAGACCAGCTGGTCCGCCACTGCCTGTTGCCGAGCCTTGCAGCCTACCTGCTGGCTGCCATAAGCCTGACCGGCCAACAGCAGCATACTTATTCCGAAAACCTTCCACATAACGACCTCATTCCTCTGTCATGTTTGATGGGCGCCTATCAGACCGTACTCGGCCAACCGGGTCAAGTCATGCGCAAACCGGTACGACAGAGTTTGTGCAACATCACGCCAATACAGGCCGGCCAGGACTACAATGGTGTTTTCGTGATGGAGTCTCTTATGAATCAACATATTGTCATCATTGCCAACGGTGCCCCCTATGGCAGCGAGTCCCTGTTCAATACCCTGCGTCTGGCCATTGCCCTGGGCGAGCAGGGTGGCGCCAACCTGCAGCTGTTCCTGATGTCCGACGCTGTCAGTGCCGCCCTGGCGGGGCAAGCCCCGGCCGAGGGTTACAACCTGCGCCAGATGCTGGAGATACTGCTGGCACAGGGCACCGCCATCCGTCTGTGCAAGACCTGCACCGATGCCCGCGGCATCACGGCACTGCCCCTCATTGAAGGGATCGAGATCGGTACCCTGCCACTGCTGGCCCAATGGACACTGGCGGCCGACAAGGTGCTGACCTTCTAGCCAGCGCACAGCCTCACAGGCGCAAGTCTTGATCAGCGGGGAGCCTGCGCCATTTGAAAACCATTACCCTGTTTTTACTGTCTACACTGTCAGTTAGATAACAATGTGCGCCCCCTCATATTCGTTCAGGGAACTACCATGAATCCAACCGAACAGACCCTGCTGGAGCAGATGCGGATCACCGAGTTTGAGATCGCCCATCGCAAGGAGCTGCTGCTGCTGGACGAGGACGACTTCACCCGGCTCGCCAGCTATCGCACCAAGATAGAACCCCATATCGATTTGCTGGTCGACAAGTTTTATATACTGCAGACCGGGATCACCGAAATTGCCCTGCTGATCGGCGATGCCGATACGCTGACACGACTCAGAGCGGCTCAGCGCCGTTACATACTCGATCTGTTCAGCGGCCTGTATGACCTGGAGTACGTCAACAACCGGCTGCGGATCGGGCTGGTGCACAAGCGGATCGGGGTGGAACCCAAGCTCTATCTGGCGGCCATCAACACCCTCAAGGGGCTGCTCATCGAGGATATCTTCCTCCAGATAGCCCATGAGCCCGAGCGCATCGCCATGCTGACCGCCCTCGACAAACTGTTTCTGTTCGACATTACCCTGGTATTCGAAACCTACATCCGCAGCCTGGTCTCGGAGATAGAGTCATCCAAGGAGAAGTCGGAGATCTATGCCAAAGCGCTGGAGGAGAAGGTCCGGGAACGTACCCAGCAACTGGAGGAGATGAGCCGCACCGATGCCCTCACCGGCCTGCTCAGCGTGCGCCACCTGCAGGAGAACCTGACCCGCACCCTGCGCACCTGCCAGCGCCGGGCCGAGCCAGTGGTCATCGCCTACCTCGATATCGACGACTTCAAACAGATCAATGACACCCAGGGGCACCAGCGGGGAGACGAGATACTGCGCCTAGTGGGTGCGTCCATCCGCAAGGTGTCACGGGCAGAGGATTGCTGCTTTCGTTACGGCGGAGACGAGTTCTGTCTGATCCTGCCCAACTGCAGCGAGGATCAGGCCAGAGACGTCTATCTGCAACGGCTGACCCACACACTGGCAGAACAGATAGGCGATGTGACCCTCAGCATCGGCCTGGTGCAGACAGGGCCATTGCAGTTCGACGAGGGCAACAGCCTGATCCGGCTGGCCGACGAGCGCATGTATGCCGCCAAGAAGGCACTGAAAGAGGTAAATCCGAAAGAGACCCACTAGCCTTGGCGGGCACAGGATTTCGCCGCCTCGGGGCGCGGGATCCGGGCCCCCCATTCGTACAACAGAAACGTCAGCACGCAGAGCAGCGTCATCAGTATGTAGAGCCACTGGCCACTCCACTGCTCGATAATCCAGCCTCCCAGCACGGCGCCGATGGCCCCACCCAGCCCTGCCAGCGCACCGGCGCCGAAATAGCTCCCCTTAAGATGAGGGGGCGACATCTGGTCGATCAGCACATTGAGCAGCGGAAACAGAATGGTCTCCCCCACGCTCAGCAACAGCACGGCCCCGATCCAGTGTGACCACTGCTGGGGATCCCCCAGCGCGAACAGCACCTGAGCCCCCAGAAACAACATGATGCCGACCTGCAGCCGCACCTTGTGCGGCCAGCGGGTGAGCAGATGCAGCAGCGGGAATTGCAGTACAACCACGGTCAGTGCATTGGTGGTCACCAGGATGGCGACCAGTTTCGCCACCTCTGGCGTCTGGGCCCGAGTCAGGTATTGCACCAGCGGTGAATGAAACTGGGAGTAGACCAGCACCATCAGCAGATTGGCCATCACCAGCAACAGAAAACCCAAATCCAGCCACAGCACCTTGATGGCGGCGCGCAGACCCAGGCCGCCGCTGCGCTGCTCGCCCTCAATCAGCTGGCGAAAACCCCAGACGAAGGCGGCCCCCAGCAGCAGATAGCTGTCGGAGAGCAGCAAAAAAGTGTGCTGCTGGGCACTGATCCCCAGCGTCACCCCAAGCAGGGGCCCGATCGCCGCCCCCAGGTTGAGCAAGAAGTAACGCAGGTGGAGTGCCAGCTCGCGGGCCTTGGCAGAGATGAGGCTGTCGGCCATCAGCGCCTTGCCGGGCGCATCGATCAAGCCGGAAGAGAGGCCGCTGCCAAGCACCCCGACCCCTAACCAGAATGCAGAGTGGGCAAATCCCAACAGGCCGTAGCAGAGCAGCGCGACCAGACAACCGGCCAGCAAGATGTTGCGCCGCCCCAGCTTGTCCGACAGCCAGCCGCCATAGAAGCTGACTAGGGTCGAGATGGCCGCGGTCGCCCCCAGCATGGCACCGATACTGGTGGCCGAAAGGGCATACTCCCGATAGAGCAAGATGGAGAGAAACGGCCAGACCATGTAATAGCTGGTGCGCACCATGAAGGTACCCAGGATCACGGTCCAGACCAGAGGGGGAAACTGCCTGAGGAGGGCCCACGACATCATACTGCTCCTTGTTGCCCGTCGCGCGGGGAGCTCTCCGTTGTAGCAGAGGGTCTCATAGGAAACAAGCGTGGTGGATATCGGACACAAAAAAGCCGACCCTGAGGTCGGCTCTTCACAGCGCAGCAGCCTTATTCGGCAGCCGGCTCTTCGACAGCGGCTACGTCAGCAGCAGGAGCAACGGCTTCGGTCGGTGCATTCGCTTCCTTGATGGAGAGACGCACACGGCCTTGACGGTCCACTTCCAGTACCTTCACCTTCACAACATCACCGAGCTTCAGGAAGTCGGCCACGTTCTGCACGCGGGCGTCGGTGATCTGGGAGATGTGCACCAGACCATCTTTACCCGGCAGGATATTGACGAAAGCGCCGAAATCGGCCAGACGCACAACCTTGCCTTCATAGATGCGGTTCACTTCGATCTCGGCGGTGATGGCTTCGATACGACGGATCGCTTCCATGGCCGCTTCGTTGGCCACGGCGGAGATGCGGACGGTACCGTCATCATCCAGCTCGATGTTGGTGCCAGTCTCTTCGGTCAGCGCACGGATCACGGAACCACCCTTGCCGATCACGTCCTTGATCTTCTCGGGATTGATCTTGATGGTATGGATACGCGGCGCGAAATCGGAAATCTCGGCACGCGGCGCCTGGATGGCTTCGTCCATCACTTTCAGGATGTGCAGGCGAGCACCACGGGCTTGCTTGAGGGCAATCTCCATGATCTCTTTGGTGATGCCTTCGATCTTGATGTCCATCTGCAGCGCAGTGATACCTTGAGTAGTACCGGCCACTTTGAAGTCCATGTCGCCCAGGTGATCTTCGTCACCCAGGATGTCGGACAACACGACGAAACCTTCTTCTTCCTTCACCAGACCCATGGCGATACCGGCAACGGAGGCCTTGATCGGCACACCCGCATCCATCAGCGCCAGGGAGGAACCACAAACGGACGCCATGGAGGAGGAGCCGTTGGATTCGGTGATTTCAGACACCACGCGCACCACGTACGGGAATTCGGCGGCGCTCGGCATCACGGCAGCAACGCCGCGCTTGGCCAGACGACCGTGACCGATTTCACGACGCTTGGGGCTACCCATCATGCCGGTTTCACCGACGCAATACGGCGGGAAGTTGTAGTGCAGCATGAAGCGGTCGGCGCGGTGGCCAGCCAGCTCGTCGATGTTCTGGGCGTCACGCTCGGTACCCAGGGTCGCAACGACGATGGCCTGAGTCTCACCACGGGTGAACAGGGCAGAGCCGTGAGCGCGGGGCAGGATGCCGGTGCCGACGGACAGGGCACGGATCATTTCCGGATCGCGACCGTCGATGCGCGGCTCGCCACGGACCACACGGCCACGAACGATGCGGCTTTCCAGGCTGTGGAACTCTTCGCCAATCTTCTTGGCATCGTCTTCCACACCGGCGGCGATCACTTGCTCAACCACACGCTGCTTGATGGCACCGATGGCGGCGTAACGCACGGCCTTCTCGGTGATGCGGTAGGCTTCACCCAGTTCAGCTGTAGCCAGCTCGGCAATCTTGGCCTTGAGGGCTTCGTTGGTCGCAGGCGGGGTCCAATCCCATGGCTGGGTACCCACATCGGCGGCAAATTCGTTGATGGCGTTGATCACGACCTGCATCTGCTCGTGGCCATACACAACGGCGCCCAGCATCACCTCTTCAGAGAGGATGGCCGCTTCGGATTCCACCATCAGCACGGCGTTGGCGGTACCGGCAACCACCAGATCCAGATCGCTCTGGGGCAGTTCGGCGGTAGTCGGGTTCAGCACATACTGACCGTTCATGTAACCCACGCGAGCAGCCGCAATCGGGCCACCAAACGGGATGCCGGAGATGGCCAGTGCAGCAGAGGCACCGATCATGGCAACGATGTCCGGGGAAACCAGCGGGTTCACGGACATAACGGTGGCAACCACCTGAACCTCATTGAGGAAGCCTTCCGGGAACAGCGGACGAATAGGACGGTCGATCAGGCGGGAGGTGAGGGTTTCGCCTTCGCTAGGACGGCCTTCACGACGGAAGAAACCACCCGGGATACGACCAGCAGCATAGGTACGCTCCTGGTAGTTGACGGTCAGCGGGAAGAAATCGCGACCGTGATCGGCCTCTTTCTTGCCGACGACGGTCACAAATACGCAGGTATCGTCCATGCTGACCATAACGGCCGCAGTGGCTTGACGGGCCATCACACCGGTTTCCAGAGTGACGGTGTGTTGACCGTACTGGAATGACTTTACAATAGGATTCACGTGAATTTCCTTTTTACAATTTGGCTCTTTAAATTCGCGTGCAAGTATACTTGATTCGAACCAAAAGGTAAGCAGTGACACACATTCTGTGAGGATGGCAACAGCCTGACGGACAATAAAAAAGGGGAACCCTGAGGTTCCCCTTTTTCGCGAAATCTGATGGTCGATTAACGACGCAGACCCAGCTTGGCGATAAGAGCAGCATAACGCTGAACATCTTTACGCTTCAGGTAGTCCAGCAGCTTGCGACGCTGGGAAACCATGCGCAGCAGACCACGACGACCGTGGTGATCTTTAGCGTGCTGTTTGAAGTGACCTTGCAGATGGTTGATCTGGGCAGTCAGCAGGGCAACCTGCACTTCGGGGGAGCCAGTGTCGTTGGCGCAACGAGCGTTGTCAGCAACGATGGAAGCTTTGATCTCAGCATTTAGAGACATGGTATTACTCCAGTAGAGTGTTTAAAGGTTCACAGCCAATCTCTAATTCAGCCGTGAAATGAGGGCGGTATCATAATCGTCCCCGTCACTTTTCGCAACGAGAAAGAGGCGCAGCGGGAAAGACGCCCTGATACCGCCTAAGGATCACTCCTCGTCGTGTTCATCGTGGTAGCGAACCAGACGCTTGGGGGCAACCCGCCCTTCATCGTCGATCTCGCCCACACCGATGAACTCACGCTCCGGGCCCACCGTCATGCGAACCTGGCCGCTTTGCGGCGCGCCAGCTACCTGCACGGCTTGACCCTGGTTCACATAGGCGGCGACTGCCGCCAGCATGTTCACCTCGGGCAGTGCGGCCACGGCGGTATCCATCGGCAGCAACAAGGGGTCGAGCTGCTCCCGTGGCGGGATACTCTCGGCCTTGGCCTGTTCGAAGATGCACTCGAGCTGTTCCAGGGTCAGCATCCGCTCATAGGGATACGTGGCCACCTGGGTACGGCGCAGCTGGGTAACGTGTGCGCCACAACCCAGCACTTCACCCAGATCGTCCACCAGGGAGCGAATGTAGGTGCCTTTGCTGCAGTGCACTTCCAGCTTGACCTCATCCCCTTCAAAGCTGATGAGCTTGAGCTCAAACACAGTGATGGGGCGGGCTTCCCGCTCAATCTCTATGCCTTCACGGGCATATTCGTAGAGCGGGCGACCGTTGTGCTTGAGTGCCGAGTACATGGACGGCACCTGCATGATGGGGCCGCGGAACTGGTCCAGCGACTCGATCAGGGTACCCAGGGCCACGTTCACCGGACGGGTGGAAACCACCTCGCCGTCGGAGTCGCTGGTGTTGGTGCGCTCGCCCAGCTTGGCGGTCACCTCATAGCGCTTGTCCGCCTCCAGCAGATACTGGGAGAACTTGGTGGCCTCGCCGAGACAGATCGGCAGCATGCCGGTCGCCAGCGGATCCAGGGCGCCGGTGTGACCGGCCTTGGCTGCATTGTAGATACGCTTGACCTTCTGCAACACATCGTTGGAGGTCAGACCGGTCGGCTTGTCCAGCAGCAGGATGCCGTGTACGTCACGACCCTTGAAACGGCGTCTACGAGACATCTCAGGCTTTATCCTCAGTTGTATCATCCGGTGCGGCTTCGTCTTCTTCACGGCCGGCTTCGGCCATGCGACGCTTGTCGTCACGCACTGTGTTGGACACCAGGTTGGAGATGCGCATCCCCTCGACCAGGGTCTGGTCGTAGTAGAAGCGCAGCTCGGGCACCACCCGCAGGCGCATGGCGCTGCCAAGCAGGCTGCGGATGTAGCCGGCCGCTTCGGTCAGGCCCTTGAGCCCTTCCGCGATGCGCTCGGCATCGATATCCAGCTGCAAGAAGGTGACATAAACCTTGGCATAGTTGAGGTCCTTGGACACTTCCACGTCCGAGACGGTTACCATGCCGATGCGCGGGTCCTTGACCTCACGCTGCAAGATCAGCGCGATTTCGCGCTGGATCTGCTGGCCGACCCTGTTGGTCCGGCTGAATTCTCTGGCCATATTCTATCCTGCGATAAAAGGGGGCCGCAGCCCCCTATTTTGTCTAACTGTCGGCTTACAGAGTCCGTTGAATTTCAATGGTCTCGTAAACTTCGATCTGGTCGCCTTCGCGTACGTCGTTGTAGTTCTTGACCGCGATACCACACTCGTAACCGTTGCGGACTTCGTTGACGTCATCCTTGAAGCGACGCAGGGATTCCAGCTCGCCTTCATAGATAACCACGTTGTCACGCAGAACACGGATACGGTTGGAACGCTTGACCACACCTTCGGTAACCATACAGCCGGCAACGGCGCCGAACTTCGGTGACTTGAAGACGCTACGCACCTCAGCCAGACCGATGATTTCCTGACGATACTCAGGAGCCAGCTTGCCGCTCATGGCCTGCTTCACTTCGTCGATCAAATCATAGATGACGGAGTAATAACGCAGATCCAGGCTCTCGGATTCGATGACCTTGCGCGCAGAAGCGTCGGCACGGACGTTAAAGCCCACCAGGATGGCGCTGGAAGCCGCAGCCAGAGTGGCGTCGGTTTCGGTGATGCCACCAACACCCGAGCCCACGATCTTGACTTTGACTTCGTCGGTAGAGAGCTGGACCAGCGCATCGCAAATTGCTTGCACCGAACCCTGTACGTCGGCCTTGATCACCACGTTCACTTCGGACACTTCGCCCTCTGTCATGTTGGCGAACATGTTTTCCAGCTTGGCCTTCTGCTGGCGAGCCAGCTTGACGTCGCGGAACTTGCCCTGACGATAGAGCGCCACTTCACGGGCTTTCTTCTCGTCACGTACAACAGTGGCTTCGTCACCGGCAGACGGCACCCCGGACAGACCCAGGATTTCCACCGGCAGGGACGGACCCGCTTCCTTGATTTCACGACCCAGTTCGTCACGCATGGCACGGATACGACCGTATTCCAGACCACACAGTACGATGTCGCCCTGGCGCAGAGTACCTTCTTGTACCAGCACGGTGGCAACCGGACCACGACCTTTGTCCAGGAAGGATTCGATCACGACGCCGCTGGCCATGCCATCGACTACCGCTTTCAGTTCCAGTACTTCGGACTGGATCAGGATGGCTTCCAGCAGGTCGTCGATACCTTCGCCAGACTTGGCAGAGACATGAACGAACTGGCTATCGCCACCCCAGTCTTCTGACATGACGTTGTAACGGGCCAGCTCGGTCTTGACGCGATCCGGATCCGCTTCAGGCTTGTCGATCTTGTTGACCGCAACCACGATGGGTACTTCAGCCGCCTTGGCGTGCTGGATGGCTTCGATGGTCTGCGGCATGACGCCGTCATCGGCAGCAACAACCAGAACGACGATATCGGTCGACTTGGCACCACGAGCACGCATGGAGGTAAACGCAGCGTGACCCGGAGTATCCAGGAAGGTGATCATGCCACTGTCGGTTTCGACGTGGTAAGCACCGATGTGCTGGGTAATACCACCGGCTTCGCCAGCAGCAACCTTGGCTTTACGGATGTAGTCGAGCAGCGAGGTCTTGCCGTGGTCGACGTGGCCCATGATGGTCACGACAGGGGCACGGGACTTGGCTTCGGAGGTCTCGTCACGATCGGACAATACCGCCTCTTCCAGTTCGTTCTCACGGCGCAACACCACCTTGTGACCCATCTCTTCGGCGACCAGCTGAGCTGTCTCCTGATCGATCACCTGGTTGATGGTGGCCATGGCGCCCATCTTCATCATCGCCTTGATGACTTCAACACCCTTGACGGCCATCTTGTTGGCCAGTTCGGCTACAGTGATGGTTTCGCCGATGACAACGTCACGGTTAACCACAGCTGCGGGCTTGTTGAAGCCGTGCTTCATGGCGTTGGGCATGGCCATCTTGCCGCGCTTGCCTTTGCGGGCACGCGGGTTGCGGGAGTCGCGATCGTCTTCACGACGACCGGCCTTCTTCGGGGCCTTGACCGCTGCAGCAGCCGTGCGACGACTGGTCTCTTCCTTCCGGTCCAACTCGTCTTCTGCGGCTTGCGCATGCTTGTTGGTGGTCAGATGATAGTCACTGCTCTCTTTGGCGCGAGCAGCTTCTTCTTCAGCCCAGCGAGGGCCGTTCTGTTCCGCCATGAGACGAGCCTCTTCGGCTTTCTTGGCGGCGAGTTCTTCTGCTTTTTGCAAAGCTGTTTGTTCCTGTTGGCGCTTCAGTTCTTCTGCTTCGCGCTTGGCCATCTTTTCTGCCTCTTGCTGAGCTGTGCTACTGGCTGCTTTGGCGGGCTGTGGAGCCTGTCGAGCCTTTGATTGTGCCTCGATCCGCGCCTTTTCCTCAGCTTCACGACGAGCCTGCTCAGCCTCACGGCGAGCCTTCTCTTCAGCATCGAGACGAACCTTGTTCTCGGCCTCGCTACGAGCTTTTTCTTCTGCTTCCAAACGCGCTGTTTCCTCGGCTTCCGCCTGGCGCTGTTCATCTTCCAGCGCCGAGCGTTTTACATAGGTGCGAGTCTTGCGCACTTCAACCTGCACTTCCTTGTTCTTGCCGCCAGTCCCCTGAACACTGATGGTGCTCTTGGTCTTGCGCTGCAAAGTCATGCGGGCTGGTGCGGTGAGCTCGTCACCTCCATGCTGTTTTTTCAAGTGAGCCAGCAGAGTCTGTTTTTCAGACTCGCTGACGAGGTCGTCGGCCTTGCTCTTGCTGATACCGGCATCGACAAACTGCTGGAGAAGACGATCAACCGGCGTGTCGATGTCAGTGGCAAGTTGTTTGACTGATACTTCTGCCATTCATTTTCCTCCGTTTGATCTTATTCAGACTGCTCTTCTCCGAACCAACAGATATTGCGAGCAGCCATAATCAGCTCACCGGCTTTCTCAGCGGTCAGCTCTTCAATGTCGGCAAGGTCGTCGATACCTTGCTCTGCCAAATCTTCCAGGGTGCCGACACCACGCGCGGCCAGGGCATATGCCATGTCGCGACCGAGGCCAGCCAGATTGAGCAGGTCTTCGGAAGGCTCTACGCCGTCCAAGGATTCTTCTTTGGCCAGGGCCTTGGTGGTCAGGACATCCTTGGCACGCTTGCGCAGCTCTTCCACCATGTCTTCGTCCAGACCGTCGATGGCCAGCAGCTCATTGACGGGTACGAAGGCGATCTCTTCCAGAGTCGAGAAGCCTTCTTCCATCAGCAGACCGGCGAAATCGTCGTCGATGTCCAGGGCGCTGGTGAACAGGGTCAGGATGCGATCGTTCTCGGCCTGGTGCTTGGAGCGCATGTCCTCGACGGTCATGACGTTCAGCTCCCAACCGGTCAGCTGGGAAGCCAGACGCACGTTCTGACCGTTGCGACCGATGGCCTGGGCCAGGTTGGCGGCTTCCACGGCGATATCCATGGTGTGGTTGTCTTCATCCACTATGATGGAGGCCACATCGGCCGGCGCCATGGCATTGATCACGTATTGTGCGGGGTTGTCATCGTACAACACTATGTCGGCACGCTCACCGCTCAGCTCTGCAGAGACGGCTTGCACACGAGCACCACGCATGCCTATACAGGCACCGATCGGGTCGATACGACGATCATTGGTTTTGACGGAGATCTTGGCGCGGGAGCCCGGGTCACGGGCGGCGCCCATGATTTCGATCATCTCTTCACCGATTTCCGGTACTTCGATGCGGAACAGCTCTTTCAGGAAATCCGGGCTGGAGCGGCTGACGAACAGCTGGGAACCACGGGCTTCGGGACGCACGGCGTAGAGCAGACCACGAATACGGTCGCCCGGACGGAAGGTCTCGCGCGGCAGCATGTCGTCACGGAAGATCACGGCCTCGGCATTGCTGCCCAGATCCAGTATCACGTTGTCACGATTGCTCTTCTTGACCACACCGCTGATGATGGTGCCTTCCTTGTCCTTGAACTGGTCAACGACTTGGGAACGCTCGGCTTCGCGCACTTTCTGCACGATAACCTGCTTGGCGGTCTGGGTGGTGATACGGTCGAAGGTAACAGAATCAATCTGATCTTCTACATAGTCACCGAGCTGGATCTCGGGCTGCTCGATCTGAGCGGCTTCGAGGGTGATTTCACCGTACGGGTTCTCCATTGCAGCCTGATCGGCTACAACAACCCAGCGACGATAGGTTTCGTAGTCACCGGTCTTGCGATCGATTTCAACCCGAACTTCAATCTCGCCTTCATATTTTTTCTTGGTCGCAGTCGCCAGCGCAGTCTCCAGAGCCTGGAAAATCTTCTCGCGGGGTACCGCCTTCTCGTTGGATACAGCGTCAACGACCAGCAAAATCTCTTTATTCATATCCGATAGCCTCGTTAACCAAAGTTCGGCACTATGTTCGCTTTTTGGATATTGGTGAAAGCCAACACGTCGTCCTTACCATCTACTGTCAGGGTGATCATGTCGCCTTGCACAGCTTTGATTACGCCTTTGAACTTGCGGCGGTTATTTGTTGCCATCCGCAGCTGCACTGCCGCCTCTTGGCCAACGTATTTTTCGAACTGGGCAACCTTGAACAGCGGACGATCCAGACCAGGGGAGGATACTTCCAGGAAGTATTCTTCTGTGATGGGATCTTCGACATCCATGATGGCGCCAACCTGATGGCTGACTTCAGCACAGTTTTCGACAGTCACACCATTCTCGCCGTCGATAAAGACACGCAAAGTGGAGTGGTTACCCGCGCGGATAAACTCAATACCCCAAAGTTCAAAACCCAAGGCAACGACCGGAGCCTCGAGCAGATCGGTCAAACGTTGTTCCAACGTAGCCAAAGTCACCCTCCGAAAAACAAAAAAAGGGCATAAAGCCCAGATAAATATCGATTCAGAGTAAATCGCACATAACAAAAAGCCCCGATGTCAAATCGGGGCTTGGCGCTTTACCCTGATTGTCGCCTCGCAGCGACCGCCTTCCTGAGCGTAGGAAATGCGTGAAATTTGGTTGCGGGGGCCGGATTTGAACCGACGACCTTCGGGTTATGAGCCCGACGAGCTACCATGCTGCTCCACCCCGCGTCCGAAATCGTGCGAGATTATAGCCAGTTCATTCTCTTCATACAAGACTGAGTGACTATAATACACCCGGTTACCCGAGTTCACTGCTTAATTGGTGCCGTGGGCGGGACTCGAACCCGCACACCCTAGAGCACTACCCCCTCAAGATAGCGTGTCTACCAATTCCACCACCACGGCAAAACTCACTTATTGGGGAACATCAGTATCTTTGTTTACTGGCGCTTTGGTCTGCTCAACCTGTTCGGTTTGTTGCAGATTTTCCCATTCACTACCCTGTTTTACCTTGTGGCTGGACATAGAGCCAAGCACCAAACTAATCAGAAAGAACAGAGTAGCCAAAACTGCTGTTGTTCGGGTCAGGAAACTGCCTGAACCACCGGAGCCGAATACGGTATTCGATGCCCCTGCGCCGAAGGAGGCGCCCATGTCAGCCCCTTTACCTTGCTGAATCATCACCAGACCAATCAGAGCCAGTGAAACCAGCAGATAAACGACTAAAAGAATTTCGTACATTTAACTTGCACCCTTTGCCGCTTCAACAATTCCTAAAAACGTCTTGTCATCGAGGCTTGCTCCACCAATCAGACCGCCGTCAACGTCGGGCTGGGCAAACAAATCTCTCGCATTGGTCGGTGTCACGCTCCCACCATAGATGATTCTAACTTTCTCACCTATTACCGGAGTATCCTCCGCCAAGCGACCGCGTATAAAGGAATGAACCTCTTGTGCCTGCTCGGGTGTGGCGCATTTACCTGTACCTACAGCCCAAATCGGCTCGTAGGCGATGATAGCATTATCGAAAGCCATCGCGCCATTTTTCTCTATGACGATGTCCAGCTCTTCAGCGATCACCTCGAAGGCTCTTCTCGCTTGCCTCGCTGCACCTGACTCCCCCAAACATAAGATGGGGATCAAGCCTGCCGCTCTGGCTGCCGCAAACTTCTCTGCGACGATAAAGCTGGTCTCACCAAAGAGACGCCTGCGCTCGGAGTGCCCTACCAGTACGTAACGACACCCTGCCTCAACCAGCATCTCACACGAGACTTCACCCGTATAAGCGCCTTGTCGGTGCTGACTCACATTCTGAGCCCCCAACTTCATTACCTTTTGCTCGTTGAGCAGTGCGGCGGTGAAGTCGAGATGCACATGGGATGGACACAAGACCACATCTACTTGCTCATCAATACCTTTCAGGCATTGGCCAGTAAACTGCTCTAACTGCGACCTACTACCGTGTAACTTCCAGTTGGCTGCTACAAACGGCTTTCGATGTCCCATCGGCAACTCCCTTGCGAAAGCGGGGCTGATAATATCCAGAGGATTGTCAGCTGACAAGTGCTATTTTTAAATTTTCGAATCGTTTGAACAAGATACAACCAGGGCGGCTAAAAAGCCGCCCTTTTTGTTCATTAAAACGCCGATTCAACCTGTTGTGCAATGCGCTGGGCCATGTCGCGCACCTGTTGCTCATGTTCACCTTCCACCATGACCCGGATCAGGGGTTCGGTGCCGGATTTACGCAGCAATACGCGACCACGGCCGGCCAGCTCCTGTTCCACCTTGGCGACTTCCTGGTTGACGGCGTCAGCCGCCAGCGGATCCTTGCCCTCGGCGAAACGGACGTTCACCAGCACCTGCGGGAACTTGCTCATGCCGGAGCGCAGCTTGGCCAGCGGCATCTCGGCGGTGCAGATGGCCATCAGCACCTGCAGGGCGGCGACTATGCCATCCCCTGTCGTGGTCTGATCCAGGCAGATGATGTGACCTGAGTTTTCACCCCCGATACGCCAGCCCTTCTCATTCATCATCTCCAGCACATAGCGGTCACCCACTTTGGCCCGGGCAAACGGGATCCCCAGGGTCTGCAACGCCAGCTCCAGGCCCATGTTGGCCATCAGAGTACCGACCACACCGCCTTTGAGACGGCCGTTGCGCAGGGCATCGCGGGCAATGATGTAAAGGATCTCGTCGCCGTCGATGATGTAACCGGTGTGATCAACCATGACCAGACGATCGCCGTCACCATCGAATGCCACGCCCAGGTCTGCCTTGCACTCCAGCACCTTGGCCGCCAGCGCGTCGGGAGCGGTAGAACCGACCCCGTCGTTGATGTTGAGACCATCCGGGCTGCAGCCGATGGCAATCACCTCGGCGCCCAGCTCGCGGAAGACGGAAGGAGCTATGTGGTAGGTTGCGCCATTGCCGCAGTCGACCACCATTTTCAACCCTTCCAGACTCAGGTTGGATGGGAAGGTGCTCTTGCAGAACTCGATATAGCGGCCAGCAGCATCCTCGATACGCACGGCTTTGCCCAAATCGGCGGACTCGACACACTTGATCTCGTGATCCAGCTCGGCCTCGATAGCCATTTCCACATCATCCGGCAACTTGGTACCGTCAGCGGAGAAAAACTTGATGCCGTTGTCATAGAAGGGATTGTGTGAGGCGCTGATTACGATACCGGCCTCGGCACGGAAGGTGCGGGTCAGGTAGGCAACGGCCGGGGTGGGCATGGGGCCCATCAGAATAGCCTTGAGGCCGGCAGCGGAGAGGCCGGCTTCCAGTGCGGATTCCAGCATGTAGCCAGAGATGCGGGTATCTTTGCCGATCAGCACCTTCTTGGTGCCCTTCTTGGAGAGCACCTTGCCTGCTGCCCAACCCAGCTTCATCACGAAATCAGGGGTGATCGGAAATTCGCCAACCTTGCCGCGGACACCATCGGTGCCGAAATACTTTCTTGCCATTATCTGTTCTCGTTTTTTTATTTGGATATGAAATCTTGTCCCGTCATTACCATCCAGCCGGCGCGCAGGGCATCCATGGTCTCTCGCACATCGTGCACCCGGATGATCCGGGCGCCATGTTGCATCCCGATCAGCGCGCAGGCCAGGCTGCCAGCCAACCGATCATCAACCGGTCGGCCAAGCAGGTTGCCTATCATAGACTTTCGCGACATCCCGACCAAGAGCGGAAGCTGGTAATCGAGCAACTTGCTCTGCTGTGCCAGTAGTTGATAGTTGTGTGCCAGCGTCTTGCCAAAGCCGTAGCCCGGGTCCAGCAACAACTGCTGGCGCCGGATCCCGGCTGCCAGACAGGCGGCAATACGCTCATCGAAGAAAGCCCTCACCTCCCCCAGCAGGTCATCATAAAGGGGTTCCGCCTGCATGGTTCTCGGCTGGCCTTGCATGTGCATCAGACACACTGGTACGTCAGCTTCTGCGGCAACCGCCAGGGCGCCGGGCTCAAGCAGCGCCCTGACATCATTGATGAGATGGGCTCCCGCCTTGCAACCTTCGCGCATCACGGCAGCCTTGGAGGTATCGAGGGATATCATCACATCCAGCTCGGCGACCAGCCGTTCGACCACGGGGATCACCCTGTCCAGCTCTTCTTGTTCGCTCACGTCAGGGGCGCCAGGACGGGTCGACTCGCCACCAATATCGATAAGTGTTGCCCCGTCAGAGACCATCTGACGCGCATGGACCATCGCCCGTTCAATCTGATTGAAATGACCGCCATCGGAGAAGGAGTCTGGGGTGACATTGAGGATCCCCATGACATGGGGGCGTTCGAGGGAGAGGCTGAGCCCTTTGCTGATTAACTGCATCTTCACTTCCATTTGCACAAAGAAAAACCCCGGGACCAGCCCGGGGTTTGCATCATTACAATTTATTTGGCCGGGAGATCATTGGCCTTGTCGATATCGACATCAGCCACCTGCTCGACCTCGGTCACAGCCGGTTTGGCATCCTCTGCGACAGTGGCACCACCTGACGGGGTATCGCTGTGCTCATCATGCCAGTTGCTCGGAGCACGCACCTCGCGACGGGCCATCAGATCATCGATCTGCTTGGCGTCGATGGTTTCGTACTTCATCAGCGCATCTTTCATGGTGTGCAGTACGTCCATGTTGTCCAGCAAGATCTGCTTGGAGCGGGCGTAGTTGCGATCGATAACCTGCTTGACCTCTGCATCAATGACTCGCGCGGTGTCGTCGGACATGTGCTTGGCCTTGGCCATGCTGCGACCGAGGAACACTTCGCCGTCTTCTTCTGCATAGAGCATAGGGCCGAGACGCTCGGACATGCCCCACTGGGTCACCATCTTGCGGGCGATATCGGTCGCACGCTCGATGTCGTTGGACGCACCGGTCGATACCTTCTCGGCACCGTAGATCAGCTCTTCCGCCAGACGACCACCGTAGAGGCTGGAGATCATGGACTCCAGGTGCTGCTTGGAGTGGCTCCAGCGATCCTGCTCGGGCAGGTACATGGTCACACCCAGCGCACGACCGCGCGGTATGATGGAAACCTTGTAGACAGGGTCATGATCCGGCACAAGACGACCTATGATGGCGTGACCCGCCTCATGGTAAGCCGTCATTTCCTTCTCGGACTCCTTCATCACCATGGAACGGCGTTCCGCCCCCATCATGATCTTGTCCTTCGCCTTCTCGAACTCGGCCATGGAAACCACACGGCGGCTCTCACGGGCAGAGAAGAGCGCAGCTTCGTTGACCAGGTTGGCGAGATCAGCACCGGAGAAACCCGGAGTACCACGTGCAATCACGGCTGCATTGACATCATCTGCCAATGGCACCTTGCGCATGTGCACTTTCAGGATCTGCTCGCGACCACGCACATCCGGCAGACCGACCACAACCTGACGGTCGAAGCGACCCGGACGCAGCAAGGCCGGATCCAGTACGTCAGGGCGGTTGGTGGCAGCGATGACGATGACGCCTTCATTGCCTTCAAAACCATCCATCTCGACCAGCATCTGGTTCAGGGTTTGCTCGCGCTCATCGTGACCACCGCCGAGACCCGCGCCACGCTGGCGACCGACCGCATCGATTTCATCGATGAAGATGATGCAGGGGGACGACTTCTTGGCCTGTTCGAACATGTCACGTACCCGGGAGGCACCGACACCCACAAACATTTCGACGAAATCAGAACCCGATATGGTGAAGAAAGGCACCTTGGCCTCACCCGCAATGGCCTTGGCCAGCAGGGTCTTACCGGTACCGGGAGGACCTACCAGCAGTACGCCGGTCGGGATCTTGCCACCCAGTTTCTGGAACTTGCTCGGATCGCGCAGATAGTCGACCAGCTCTTTCACCTCATCTTTGGCTTCATCGCAGCCTGCGACGTCAGCAAAAGTAGTCTTGATCTGATCTTCGCTCATCAGGCGAGCCTTGCTCTTGCCAAACGACATGGCACCCTTGCCACCGCCGCCCTGCATCTGACGCATGAAGAAGACCCAGACACCGATCAGCAGCAGCATCGGGAACCAGGAGATGAAGATAGAGGTCAGCAAAGACGGCTCTTCCGGCTTCTCACCCATCACTTTGACATTGTGATTGAGCATGTCGTTGAGCAGCTGGGGATCCGGCGCCGGTATGATGGTGGTGAAACGTTCACCAGTGCGCTTGACGCCATTAATGACCTTGCCATCCATCCGCACTTCACGGATCTGCTCTTGGGTCACTTCTTTAACGAAGCTGGAATAGTCCAGCTGGCGACTGGTGGTATCGCTGGGGCTGAAGCTATTGAACACCGACATCAACACGACGGCGATGACCAGCCACAGGATTAGGTTTTTCGCCATGTCACTCAAATCAATGACCTCGCAGACTGACAGTTAACGATGAAGGTTAGGGTACTACAGTTTAAAACCGGTAGCCACAATGTAGACTTCTCGTGAACGAGCACGAGACGAGTCTGGTTTACGAATCTTGACAGCAGAGAAAAGCTTACGAATTTCATTGAGATAGGCATCGAACCCCTCTCCCTGGAATACCTTCACCACGAAGCTGCCATTAGTGCGTAACACTTGATTGCACATGTCGAGCGCAAGCTCGATCAGGTACATGGCGCGGGCCTGATCCACCTGTTGGGTGCCACTCATATTGGGCGCCATATCAGACATGACCACATCCACCTTGTCCGGACCAACACGGTCCAGCAAAGCGCCGAGTACAGTCTCCTCCCGAAAGTCCCCTTGCAGGAAATCGACACCGGCAATGGGATCCATCGGCAAAATATCACAGGCAATGACTCGCCCATTGTCACCCACCTGCTCAACGGCGAACTGGGACCAGCCACCCGGGGCGGCCCCCAGATCCACGACCGTCATGCCGGTGCGAAGCAATTTGTCCTTGCCCTGGATTTCATCAATTTTGAAAACAGCGCGGGAACGCAGCCCCAATTTCTGGGCTTTTTTGACGTATTGATCGTCGAAATGTTCTTTTAACCAGCGGGTTGAGCTGGGGGAACGTTTTTTCTGGGTCATGATTATCGACTTTAAAAAACCACAAGGGTTATTAGTATTAAGGGCTAAGTGGGGGTAGAATACGCCCCTTTCAACCCTGACTTATGAAGAAATTGCCATGATTCTCAACAATAAACAGAAACAGTACCTCAAGGGCCTTGCCCACAGTCTGAAGCCCGTTGTCCTCTTGGGTCAACATGGTCTGACCGAAGGTGTACTGGCCGAGATCGATCTGGCGCTGAACCACCACGAGCTGATCAAGGTTAAGGTTGCGTCTGAAGATCGTGAGATGAAACAACTGGTTATGGATGCAATTGTCCGTGAAACCGGCGCGGTCAAGGTACAGAGCATCGGCCACGTGCTGACCATCTACCGTCAGGCCAACGAGCCGAAAATCCAGCTGCCCCGCAAGTAACAGGAAAGAGCCTCGCTCTTTCCTTCATTTCCCTTCTTCCCAAGTCGCTTGCCAAAGTAGTCGCCAGGCCCTTAACCTGCGATGAATACTCCTGGATACCCGCTATGGATCACCATCAGATTCTCACCGAAGATGAACTGGCCATGCTACGGGACTTGGGGAGCGATCAGGAGATGGCCGCCGGACAAGCCCTGAGCGGTTATCTCGCCACTCCCTTGCTCGGGCTGTTGCAACGCGCCGATCAGCTGGTACTCGAAGCCCGCTTTGCCGGGCATCAACTCCGCTTTCCGCTGCGCTTCACTCAGGGAGACGATGGCTTTGTCGAACCACGCATCGCCGCTCCCGTCATCAAGGAGCTGGGCTACCCTCATCTGCGCGCCTGGCGCCTGGATGAAAAAGCCCGCTTCAAAGTGGCCGAAACCGAGTATCTGGTACACAGTCTGTCGCTGGATGGGCTTGTCGTGGAAGGCTTGCCGACCAGACTGACCATCGGCGCCACTCTCAGCGGTACCCTGCTCATTCATGAACTGGCCCCTCTCCCCCTCTGCGCCGAGCTGATCAGGCATATCCATCAGCGCAATGGCGTACAGGGCTGGGCACTCCACTTCCAGATGGCCAAGCCGGACCTAGAACGACTGCGAAGCTGGATGTTCCAGCGCCATCAGGATGCGTTCACCCAGGCTTACCAACCCCGCTAAATACAAACAGGGGAGCCGTGCTCCCCTGTTTCAGGCATCACATCAGAGGTAGGCGACGGCCAGGATCTCGTATTCCACATCGCCAGCCGGCGTCTTGACGATGACGACATCGTCCACTTCCTTGCCGATCAAGGCTCGGGCAATGGGCGAGTTCACGGAGATCATGTTCTGTTTGATGTCCGATTCGTCATCACCCACGATACGGTAGACCACTTCTTCTTCCGTCTCGCTCTTGAGCAGAGTCACGGTTGCACCGAAGATGACACGACCATTGTTGGCAATCTTGGTGACATCGATCACCTGGGCATTGGAGAGCTTGCTCTCAATTTCCTGAATGCGGCCTTCACAGAAGCCTTGCTGTTCACGGGCGGCATGGTATTCGGCGTTTTCTTTCAGATCGCCATGTTCACGGGCATCTGCAATCGCTTCGATTATCTGCGGACGAAGCTCGCTCTTCAGATAGTCGAGCTCTTCGCGCAGCTTTTCCGCGCCGCGAACAGTCATCGGAGTATGATTCATAGTCGAAACCTGGGTTGCTTGAAAAAGAGAAGCTGCGGCAATCAAAGAGAGCCGCAGCTATCGGTTCGGATGGGGCATCTTAATATGAAGCCAGCACAAAATCCATGTCAGTCCCTGCGAGCGGGATCGCGCTTTGCACTCAATTCTGCTTGGGCTCAGAGACGCCAATCGGGGCCGACACTGTCGGTTTGCCCTGCATGATGGAGATCTCCACTCGCCGGTTCATACGCCTATTGTCCGGATTGGTGTTGGGCACCAGGGGCTGGGTGTCGGCCATGCCTTGCACCACCAACCGTTTACCGTCAAAGCCAGGCACCTTGATCATCTGGTGAGCCACCGCCACCGCACGCTGGGATGAGAGATCCCAGTTCGATTGAAACAGCTCATTTTCGGTCGCTATGTTGTCGGTATGGCCCGACACGGTTATCTCGCCTGGCACATCTTTCAACAAGCTGGCGACTTTGCGAATAACCGGCCAGAACTGGGGTTGCAAGAAAGCCGAACCGGCCGGGAAGGCGGCTTTCTCACGGATCCGGATGATAATCTGCTGACCAAGGGCTTCCACCTCGATGGCGCCATCTTGAATCTGGGCTTTCATCTGCTCGGCCAGCGCCTTGGCCAGTGCATTTGACTGCTCTTGCTGCTTCTGTGCTTCCTGCTGCTTTTGCGCCTCTTGCTGGGTATCGCCACCACTCAACTGCCCATCAGTCTTGTCATGCCCACCCGCCTGATCGGCGTCACCGGGCTGAAAATCAAGCTCCGTCTGGGTCATGTCGATAGTCTGCTGCATGATGGTATCGATAGGGGTCGGCTCAGGGCGACCCGGCCTGAACTCCTGGGCGATGACGGAAGTTCCCTTGGGAATGTCTTTCACTTCCAGAATGCTCTGCACACCAAAAGCATTTCTCATAGAACCGGCGATCTGCTTGAACTTGAGTACATCCATCTCGGCAAAAGAGAGCAGCAGTACGAAGAAACACATCAGCAATGACATGAGATCGGCGAAGGTCCCCATGTATGCGGGGAGACCGGGAGGCGGACACTTGCATTTTGCCATGGCGAAGATTACTCCGTTGCCTGCTCACGCTTGGATTGATGCAGATAATTCTTGAGCAGGGACTCTATCACCCTGGGGTTTTGACCGTCCTGGATCCCCATGATGGCATCGAGGATAAGCGAGCGACTGAGCCGTTCTTCCGAATTGCGCAAATCAAGCTTGTCCGCGATGGGAATGGCAAACATGTTGGCAAGGATGGCCCCATAAAGGGTGGTCAACAAGGCAACCGCCATGGCAGGCCCGATGGATTTGGGATCACTCATGTTGGAAAGCATGGCAACAAGCCCCACCAGAGTACCTATCATGCCCATGGCGGGGCCCAAGTCCCCCAGCGCCCGAAAGACCTTGATGGCATTGGTGTGCCGCTCCTCGGTGAGGTCTATGTCTTTTTCCATCACAGATCTCACCACGTCCGCATCATGACCATCGACCAGCATGTCGATCCCCTTTTTCATGAAGGTATTGGGGATCTCGGCAGCTTCCAGTGCAAGAAAGCCCCCTTTGCGAGCCGCATCGGCCAGCTCGACGGACTTGAGGATCAAGTCATCGAGTTTGTCGCCCTTGTACATGAAGGCCTTGCCAGCGACCTTGAATGCCATAAAAAACTGGCCGATGTTGAACTTCATCATGCCAATAAAAATTGAGCCCATAAAAGTGATCAGAATGGAGGGAACATCCACAAACATGCCGACGCCACCACCCAGCACCATGGCATAACCCACCACCCCAAAGCCGAGCACTATGCCTATCAGACTGCCTAGATCCACGTCCCTACTCCTGTCACCGGTTCTGATGTCTATGATAGTTTGTTGAATTTTCTGCTATTACGCACCAAGCGGCAAGGGCCACCATATTTTTCCTTACCCACAAGATGGCTTATTATCGGCCACTTTTCCGAGAGTTTAAGCCGACTGCGCTTTTCTGCCTCCCCCCTGTGCGTCGTCGATGTTAAGATAAGCCGTTTTTTTCAATCCCCGAGGATGAACATGGCCAGTAAGAAAATCGACCGCCTGAGTTTTGATGCCACTCTGGAAGAGCTGGAAACCATAGTTCATCAACTGGAACAAGGTTCCTTACCGCTGGAAGAGGCACTCAAGCAATTCGAACAGGGTGTCCATCTGGTACGGGCTGGGCAGCAGAAGCTGGAGCAGGCCGAACAGAAGATCCAGATCCTGCTGACTCAGGCCGATGGCACTGAGCAAGCGGTCCCCTTCCAGCCAGAGCAAGGAGAGGAATGAGTGACGCTGGACGATTTTTCCCGTCTGCATCGGCAACGTATTGACGACTGTCTGTCTGCACAACTTGAATCCTTGCCCGCCATGGCCCCGCGTCTGCGCGATGCCATGAGTTACGGCCTGCTGCTAGGCGGCAAGCGGGTGCGCCCTTTTTTAGTCTATGCCGTGGGTGAAATGCTGGGCGTCAAACGCGAGCTGCTGGACGGCCCTGCCGCGGCTGTGGAGTGCATCCATGCCTACTCGCTGCTGCACGACGATCTGCCCGCCATGGACAACGATGACTTGCGTCGTGGTCAACCGACAGTACACAAGGCATTTGATGAAGGCACCGCCATCCTTGCCGGTGATGCCTTGCAGACCCTGGCCTTCTCCATTCTGGCAGATCATCCCCTGCCCGACCGGCTTCTGGCCAACCGGGTACGTATGCTAAGCACCTTGGCCCGCGCCTCCGGCTACCTTGGCATGTGTGGCGGACAGGCACTGGATCTGCAGGCCGAAGGCCGCCAGATCAGCCTCCCCGAGCTGGAGCAGGTGCATCGCCACAAGACTGGCGCCCTGATCGAATGCGCCGTGGCCCTCGGAGCCCTGTGCAAGGCCGACGTAGACGACACCACACTGGCGGCACTGCAAGCCTATGCGGCAGCCATAGGGCTCGCTTTCCAGGTACAGGATGACATCCTCGACATCACAGGGGATACAGTGACACTGGGCAAGCCACAAGGCTCTGATCTGGCACAGGAAAAAAGTACCTATCCGGCCCTGCTCGGACTCGACAATGCCCGTGAGCTGGCTCGCGAACTGCACGGTAAAGCCTTAACAGCCTTGCAATCTTTGCCCTACAATACCGACATTCTGGAAGCGTTTGCCGATTACATCATTGAGCGAACCCACTAAACGCTGGATAACAGTAACAATATGAGCGTTGATATAAGCAATTTCCCCAACCTGGCCCTCGCGGATACGCCGGTCGAGTTGCGATCCCTGCCCTACGAACGGCTGCCGCTGCTGTGCAACGAACTGCGTGAATATCTGCTGCGTTCGGTGAGTCGCTCCAGTGGTCATCTCGCCTCCGGGCTCGGCACCGTCGAGCTGACGGTAGCGCTGCACTACGTCTACAACACCCCGTTCGATCGCCTGGTGTGGGACGTGGGTCATCAGGCCTATCCCCACAAGATCCTGACCGGTCGTCGGGACCGGATGCAGAGCATTCGTCAGAAAGACGGCCTGCACCCCTTCCCCTGGCGCGGCGAGAGCGAGTATGACGTGCTCTCGGTCGGTCACTCCAGCACCTCCATAGGTGCGGCGCTCGGCATGGCCGTTGCCGCCGAGAGCGAGGGCCTGGGTCGCAAGGTGGTGGCAGTGATTGGTGACGGCGCCATCACCGCCGGCATGGCATTCGAGGCGCTCAATCACGCCGGCGATGTCCATAAGGACATGTTGGTGGTGCTCAACGACAACGAGATGTCCATCTCCGAGAATGTGGGGGCGCTGAACAACCATCTGGCCCGCATCATGTCTGGCAAGCTCTACACCACTATCCGCGAAGGCGGCAAGAAGGTGCTGGCGGGGCTGCCGCCGGTCAAGGAGCTGGCCAAACGGGCCGAAGAGCACCTCAAGGGCATGGTAGTACCCGGTACCCTGTTTGAGGAGTTCGGCTTCAACTACATAGGCCCCATCGACGGCCATGATATTGAGGCGCTGGTCGAGACCCTGCGCAACATGCGCAATCTCAAGGGCCCGCAGCTGCTGCACGTCAAGACCAAGAAGGGCAAGGGCTATGAGCCCGCAGAGAAAGACCCCATCGGTTATCACGGTGTGCCCAAGTTCGATCCGGACGAATGCACATTGCCCAAGGCGAGTGGCGGCAAGCCAAGCTTCTCCGCCATCTTCGGCCAGTGGCTGTGCGACATGGCGGCGAAAGACGAGAAGCTGGTCGGCATCACCCCCGCCATGCGCGAGGGCTCGGGGCTGGTCAAGTTCAGCCAGCAGTATCCGGATCGCTACTTCGATGTGGCCATCGCCGAACAGCATGCGGTCACCTTCGCCGCCGGCCTTGCCATCGCCGACAAGAAACCTGTGGTTGCCATCTATTCGAGCTTCCTGCAACGAGCCTATGACCAGGTGATCCATGATGTGGCGCTGCAGGCATTGCCGGTGCTGTTTGCCATCGACAGGGCTGGTCTGGTGGGTGCCGATGGGCCGACCCATCAGGGAGCATTCGACATCAGCTTTCTGCGCACCGTGCCCAACATGGTTGTCATGACCCCGTCCGACGAGAACGAGTGTCGCCAGATGCTCTACACCGGCTATCAGTGCAACCAGCCGGCTGCGGTGCGTTACCCCCGTGGCAGTGGCACAGGTATCGAGGTGCAGACCGAGATGCAGGCGCTCGAACTGGGCAAGGGCCGTGTCATTCGCGAGGGCAAAGGCACCGCCATACTGGCGTTCGGCACCCTGCTGCAGCAGGCCAGGGCTGCCGCCGAAGCGCTTGATGCCACTCTGGTGGACATGCGCTTCGTCAAGCCGATGGATGAGGCGCTGGTGCTGTCGCTTGCTGCCTGCCACGACCAGTTCGTGACCATAGAGGACAACGCCATCATGGGTGGCGCCGGCTCTGCGGTGAACGAGCTGCTGATGCGCAAAAAGCAGTGCAAGCCGGTGCTCAATCTGGGCCTGCCGGATCGCTTCGTGGAGCAAGGCACCCAGGAGGAGATCTATGCGTTGCTGGGACTCGACAGCACGGGCATTCAAGCCAGCATAGAGGCCTGGCTGTTGACCTGAACAGGCTCGTTGACGAGCAAATAAAGAAGGGCGCCTGATGGCGCCCTTCTTGGGTTTTCGCTTCTGACCCGAGTCAACCCTTGTAGATCTTGGGATTAAACACATCCCGCAGCCAGTCACCCAGCAGGTTGATGACCAGCACCAGCACCACCAGACAGATGCCGGGGAAGGCGGTGATCCACCAGGAGCCCGAGAAGATGTAGTTGAAGCCGACACTGATGAGCGAGCCCAGCGAAGGTTGATCCACCGGCATCCCCAATCCGAGGAAGGAGAGAGCCGCTTCGCTCATGATGGCGTTGGCCACCTGAACGGTGGAGATCACCAGAATGGGCGACAGGCAGTTCGGCAAAATGTGACGGAACATGATGCGCGGGGCACGGAACCCCATCACCTTGGCCGCTTCCACATACTCCTTCTTCTTCTCGGCAAGCACAGAGGCACGCACAGTCCGGGCATACTGGGGCCACTCGGCAATGCCGATGATCACCACCAGCATCAGGATGGCAAACTTGGAGTAGAACTCGGAGCCAAAGGTTGCCTGGAAGATGGCGGAGATGATGATGGCCACCATCATGGTGGAGAACGACAGCTGCACATCGGCAAAGCGCATCAGCAGATTGTCGATGCGGCCACCGAAGTAACCGGCGATCAGACCAATGACGATGCCGAGCACCAGTTGCAATCCCACCGCGAACAGGCCGATGGAGAGCGAGATGCGGGCACCATAGAGGATGGTGCTCCAGATATCACGCCCCTGATTGTCGGTACCAAGCCAAAAGCGCTCTTCGCCACCATCCAGCCAGGAGGGTGGCAGCTCCGCATCCATCAGATCAAAACTGGTCTGGTCATAGACGTTGTGCGGTGCCAGCCAGGGCGCCAGCAGCGCCGCCAACACGAACACCACGAACACCGCAAAGCTGAACATGGCTACCTTGTCCCGCAGGAAGTAGTAGACCAAATCAGAGTTCTTGAATCGAGCCCAACGGCTTGGGCTCACAGTCACAGCGTTACTCATACGCTTACCCCTTGGCGGTCAGGTTGACGGTCGGGTTGATGAACCCGTAGAGCAGGTCGACCAGGGTATTGGTCACCACGAAGATAAGTCCCACGAAGATGACGTAGGCGGTGATGAGCGGCGTATCCACTCTGTGGATCGCCTCAAGGAACAGGAAACCGGTTCCCGGCCACTGGAACACGCTCTCGGTCAGAATGGTGTAGGCCACCATGGTGCCGATCTGCACGCCACCGACGGTAATCACCGGCAGCATGGTGTTTTTCAGAGCGTGCTGGTAGTAGACCTTGTTGTTGTCCAGCCCCTTGGCACGGGCAAACTTCACGTACTCGGAGGAGAGCTGCTCCAGCATCTCGGAGCGTACCAGCCGGATAAACAGCGGCAGCATGATGGAGGAGAGGGACACGGCCGGCAGTATCAGGTGCAGGATACCGTCCCAGGTGAAGAAACCCGACTCCCAGCCCAGCACATTGGCGGTCTCGCCACGGCCATAGGCCGGCAGCCAGCCAAGCTGGATGGAGAAGAGGTACATCAACATGATGGCGGTCAGGAACACAGGAATGGAGATGCCTATGCTGCTCACGGCCATGATGATCTTGGTCAGGATGCTGCGCGGGCGGATCGCGGAGTAGACCCCAAGCGGAATGGAGACCACTACTATGATCACGGCGGCGCCGAACACCAGCTCAAGGGTCGCTACCAGCTTGTCGAGGATCACCTCGAGGGCCGGTCGCTTGAAGAAATAGGAGGTACCCAGATCCCCATGCACCGCATTTTTCAAGAAGCGGCTGTATTTGATGAGGAAAGGATCGTTAAGGCCCATCTTCTCGCGCAATTCGTGACGCTGGGCTTCGGAGACTGATTGTCCCACCAGCTCGCGCAACGGATCCCCCAGGTTGTCCTGGATGGAGAAGGCAACCAGGCTGATGACGAACATCACTATCACGGCCTGATAGAACCGTTTCAGCAGGAATGTAAACATGCTTGTCCTTCTACGTGGCCTGTGTCTTGGCACAGGCTTCTGTTAATGGCGGGGGTTGCCACAGGCTTCCCCCGCTCAGTCCTTCCTTGCGACTCGCTTACTTGCCGACCACCAGATCGCCGAAGTAAGGGAAGTTCATTACGTTGACGATGGGCTTGATGTCGGCGTTTTTCTTGGCGCCATACGCCAGATTTTCCCAATGGAGCGGCACATAGGCAGCATCATCGATCAGCATGGCTTCCACCTTTTGCAGCATGGCAGCACGCTTGGCCGGATCTGTCTCGGCGTTGGCATCCATCACCATCTTGTCAGCTTCTGCGTTGGCATAGCCGGCGCAGTTGTACTGACCCATGCCGGTTTCGGCATTCTTGGTGAAGGTCAGGAACTCGAAGAAGTTGGCCGTATCTTCGGTATCCGAGTGCCAGCCGATCAACTGCATGTCTGCGGCGCACTTGTCAAACTCGGGCCAGTATTGCGCCACCGGCATGGTCTTCAGATCCACCTTGATGTTGATCTTGGCCAGCATGGCGGAGACCGCCTGGGCAATCTTGACGTCGTTGACGTAACGGGCGGCCGGGGAGATGAAGCTCATCTTGAAGCCCTGCTCGTAGCCCGCTTCCTTCATCAGCGCCTTGGCCTTGGTCAGATCATACTGGGGCTTGAGCGCCTCGTTATGACCGGCATAGCCTTTCGGGCTCAGCTGACCAGCGGGAGTACCAAAACCCTTGTTGATCTTGTCGACGATGCCCACCTGGTTGATGGCGTAGTTGATCGCCTGACGTACGCGCTTGTCTTTGAGCGCCGGGTTGGTGCTCTGGTTCAGCTCTATGATGATGGCGCGAGTACCGGACAGAGTCACCAGCTGGGTGTCCTTGCCATTCTTGACCCGTTCCAGATCGTTCGGGGCAACCGGGTAGATGACATCCACGTCCCCGCCCAGCAGGGCGGCAACACGGGTCGCATCTTCCTTGATCGGCACCAGGGTCAGGTTGTCGACGTTGCCCTTGGAGCTCTTGTCCCAGTAGTTGGCGTTGCGGGTGTACTCCAGCTTGACGCCCTGCTCGCGGAACTTGACGCTGAACGGACCTGTACCCGAGACATTGGTGGACGCATAAGAGTCACCGTTCTTGACGATCTCGGCCTTGTCTTTGCCTGCTTCTGTCTTGCCGGTATAGAACTTGGAGTCCATCGGGAAGATATAGGTGACGGTCTGCAACACCAGGGGATAGGGCTTGTCGGTGATGATATCAACGGTGAAATCATCCACCTTCTTGATGTCGGCGATGGGGTCGAAGATGGCCTTGAAGTCCACCGAGTCTTTCAAACGCTTGACGCTCCACACCACGTCATCGGCTGTGAAGTCGTTGCCGGAGTGGAACTTGACGCCCTTGCGCAGATGGAAGCGGACTGTCTTGTCGTCGATACGCTCAAACTTCTCGGCCAGGCGTGGCTCGAACTGCAGATCCTGAGTCCAGCGCATCAGGGGATCGAACACCAGGTGGGACATCTCCAGGGTCTGACCGGAGAGCTGCTCCTGGGGATCCAGCGAGGTCGGATCAGAGGCTACGGCGACCTTGATGTCGGCGGCAGAAACGTTAAAGGCGAGGCCGGCGGCGAACAGCGCCATGGCGATCTTGGATAATCCTTTCTTCATGTCTTTCTCCATGCTTTTGGCTTTCTTATTGACAGACAAACCGGCGAGCCGGTGCTTTCCTAGCTTGCGATTTCCAGCCCCTCACGGGACATTCCCTTGAATTCCGGCATGAGGGAAATCAGCTTGCGGCTGTACTCATGCTCGGCATTGGTAAACAATTTCTCGGTCTCGGCCACTTCCACCAGATGACCGTGCTGCATCACACCGATGCGATCGCACATCTGGCGGATAACCGGCAGATCGTGGCTGATGAACAACATGGTGAGCCCAAGCTCCTGCTGCAGATCCTTGAGCAAGTTGAGGATCTGGGCCTGTACCGACACATCCAGCGCCGAGGTGGGCTCGTCACAGATGAGGAAGCGCGGCCGGGTCGCCAGTGCTCTGGCGATGGAGATGCGCTGACGCTGACCGCCGGAGAACTCGTGGGGATACTTGACCCCAGCACCACGGCCGAGTCCGACGTGATCGAGCAGGTCGTTGACTATCCCCTCGATCTGGCTCTCGCTGCCCGCCAGCTTATGGAAACGGATGGGCTCGGCGATGATGTCACGCACCTTCATGCGCGGGTTCATCGAGGAGTAAGGGTTCTGGAATACCATCTGCATCTGGCGGCGCAGGGGGCGACGCTCACGCTCGCTCTTGAGCGCGGTGAGATCGATCCCCTCGAAGAAGATCTTGCCGGTATCGGGCGGATAAAGCCCTGTAATGGCACGGGCTATGGTGGATTTGCCGGAGCCCGACTCCCCCACCAGACCGAAGGTCTCCCCTTCGAAGATCTCGAAGCTGATGTTGTTGCAAGCCCGCACGTACTGGCGGCGGCTAGGGAAGATCGAATCCTTGGTGACAAACCTCAGGTCCACGTTCTCCACCCGCAGCAGGGCCCCTTCGTAAGTGCGCTCGTCCTGACTCTGACCGAGCCAGTGAGTCTTGAGATCGATATTGGTATCAGGCGCACTGGCATCCTCGATATAGGAGACCAGCGGGAAGCGCACCAGCTTGACGTCAGAGCGGGGCACAGCCGAGATGAGGCTGCGGGTATAAGGGTGATTGGGGCGGCCCAGCACCTGTTCAGTGGTACCGAACTCCACCAGATCGCCGCGATACATGACCGCCACCTTGTCGGTGACGTTGGAGACAACGCCCATGTCGTGGGTCACCAGCATGCAGCCCACCTGGCGCTCTTTGCAGAGGTTGCGGATGAGCTGGAGGATCTGATCCTGAATGGAGACGTCGAGGGCCGTGGTCGGCTCATCGGCAATGATGAGCTCGGGATCGCCACTCAGGGCGATGGCGATAACGACCCGCTGACGCATGCCACCTGAGAACTGGTGCGGATACTGCTTGATGCGCAGCTCGGGCTGCGGGATCCCCACAGCCCCCATCAGCTCGAGGGCCTTGGCAAAAGCCGCATCGCGAGAGAGATCAGTATTGGCCAGAATGGTTTCCACCAACTGCTGTTCAACGGTGAACAAGGGGTTGAGGGAGGTCATGGGATCTTGAAAGATGAAACCGATGCGGGAACCACGGATGGCTCGCATCTCGTTCTGGCTCTTGCCGGAGATGAGTTCGCCGTTGAGATAGATGTCGCCACGGGCTATGCGACCCGGTGGGCTCAGCAGGTCGATGACGGCGTTGCCTATGGTGGATTTTCCGGCGCCAGATTCGCCTACCACACCGACGATCTCCCCTTTTTCGACACACAAAGAGAGATCTTTGACCGCGGCCAGCACCCCATAGCGGGAGGGGTACTCGATCCGCAAGTTTTTCACTTCGAGCAAGGACATGTTTACCTCTGCGGGGGACATCCGTCCCAAATAATTCGTCCGTAAATCAGCCGCAGATGCCGGTTTGCCTTGGTACTTATCTTGAGTGCTTGTTCTGAGTAAGAAACGCTCAATCCATGAGGCAGTTAAACCAGCGATCCGGGCGGGTTTTTTGCATTTTTTTGGAATAACCCGCGAGTAACTTAGACGGTTTAACCGCGAGTGTAAATGATCGGGTTATACAATTTCGCAATACTTTGCCTAGTCAGTGGTCATTTCAATAGTCATAAATGATGACTTATGTCACCTAAGCAGACTATATGACCACCACCAATCATTTTTAGTGCTTTTACTTTCAACAAAGGCGCAACAGACGGGAATATTCACTATCAGCACAATAGCATTAAGCTTCGAATGAGTAGTGAATATTTATGTGAAATGATTTTTAAACGGCAGCATATGCCGGCGAATGAAAATTAAACAGTGGTATATAGGGGGATGCCAGCGTAGCCATCCCCCTGGCCGGGTAATTCAACCCAGCCAATATGCCAATAATTGCATACAAAGCAGGGCGAACAAACCGGCGATGAGATCGTCCAGCATGATGCCGAGTCCGCCGTGAATGCGGCGATCAAACCAGGAGATGGGCCAGGGCTTGAACACATCGAACAACCGGAACAGCACAAAGCCGGCCAGCACCCAGGTCCAGCCGGCTGGCGCCGCTATCATGGTCACGCCAAAGCCGATCACCTCATCCCAGACGATGGCGCCGTGATCCGGCATACCGATGGCGTCGGTGGCACTCTGGCAGATGCGAATACCCGCCACGAATCCCACCACCAGCAGGGCAATGAACCAGGGAGTGGAAAGCCCGCTCACCAGCAGGTACAGCGGTATGGCGGCCAGCGTCCCCATGGTACCAGGTGCCTTGGGAGAGAGACCTGAGCCAAACCCCACCGCCAGAAAATGGAGCGGGTTCTTCAGGTTCAGCCTTTTCAGCTCGGGCTTTATCATAAACAAGGTCATGCGAAGTGATCCCAGCCTTTCAATTGCAGCTCGACCGTTTGCTCGCCGCGGACATAGTCGATACCCGGCTCACCGGCCAAGATGCGGCCGATCCGGGTGAACTTGACGCCACAGTTGGCGAGTGCCGTGTCCAGCGCGCCGCGATACTCCTCGGGCACGGTGAAGCAGAGCTCGTAGTCATCGCCCCCGGCAAGCGCCAGCTGCCAGGCATCCAGCTCCGAGACCGCATCCTGCAGCACGGGCGAGAGGGGCAGCAGACCAAGGTCAATCTGGGCCCGCACCCCGGAGGCCTTGAGGATGTGACCGAGATCCGAGGAAAGCCCATCTGAAAGATCCAGCGCACTGCCCGCCAGCCCGCGCAGGGCCTGGCCGGCCAGAATACGGGGATGGGGATGATCGAGCCTGGGCAGCACGGCGGCCAGCTGGTTCTCGTTGAGGGTGCGCTTGCCAAGCAGATGGGAGAGCGCCAGGGCGGCATCCCCCAGGGTACCAGTCACATAGATGCCATCACCGGCCTTGGCGCCGCTGCGCATCAGGGCTCGGCCTGCGGGAACGGATCCCTTCACCGAGACTGTGATGGAAAGCGGCCCGCGGGTCATGTCACCGCCCACCAGCGCCACATTGTAGTATTCGGCCAACTCCAGAAAGCCTTCGGCAAAACCTGCGACCCAGCTCTCATTGATGGCGGGCAGGGTCAGCGCCAGGGAGACCCAGCGCGGCTCGGCCCCCATGGCGGCGAGATCGGACAAATTGACCGCCAGCGCCTTGTAGCCAAGATCCACCGGATCCATGTCTGGAAAGAAATGGACGCCGCTCACCAAGGTGTCTGTGCTCACCGCCAGCTGGGTATCCGCTGGCAGGGTCAGCAGGGCGCAATCATCTCCAGGGCCCATCACCACGTCCTTGCGGGCGTGGGGGATCTTGAAGTACTTATCAATCAGCTCAAATTCACCCATGCAATAAAAAGCCAGCGGTTAGGCTGGCTCCTCTCTTCAAAGCGGTTCACGATCTTGCTGCGAAGCCGTAAACACGCTCGTGATGCTGATGGACATCAGGATCAACGCTTGTTCAGCGTCTTGATCACCTTGTCCAGTACACCGTTGACAAACTTGTGGCTGTCATCGGCAGCAAAGGCCTTGGCCAGCTCGATCGCTTCGTTGATCACCACACGGGGCGGCACATCATCGCGACGGGTCAGCTCATAGGTCGCCAGACGCAGGATCGCCTTGTCCACCATGTCCACTTCTTCCAGCGGACGGGAGAGGAAAGGTGCAAACACCTTGTCCAGCTCGTTGCAGTGGAGGGCTACCCCGAACAGCAGATCGCGGAAATAGTTCAGGTCCACACCCTTGGTGTCCTGATCGATCTTGAACTGCTCTTCGATGTCGCCCACGTTGGCCCTGGTCATCTGCCACTGGTAGATGGCCTGGGTGGCGCAATGGCGGGCTTTACGGCGCTCGGACGGTTTCAATGTACTTCTCCTCGTTACACGTCCAGCTGTTTCAGGACGTTGATCATTTCGAGCGCGCTCAGTGCAGCCTCTGCACCCTTGTTACCCGCCTTGGTACCGGCTCGCTCGATGGCTTGTTCAATGTTTTCTGTGGTCAGCACGCCGAAGGCAACCGGAATTTCATATTCCATCATTACCTGGGCCATGCCCTTGCTGCTCTCGCTTGCCACCAGCTCGAAGTGATAGGTGCCGCCACGGATGACGGTGCCCAGCGCGACTATGGCGTCGTATTGACCACTCTTGGCCAGCTTCTTGATAGCCAAGGGAATTTCGACGGCGCCCGGCACGCGTACCAGGGTGAGATTGCTGTCCTGGACTTGGCCTTGACGCTTCAGTACGTCCACAGCACCGTCCACCAGGCTTTCGTTGATGAAGCTGTTGAAACGGGCAACGACAATAGCAACGCGCGCCTCAGGAGCGGCGATATTTCCTTCGATAACCTTCATTGGAAATCCTGTATCTGTGCAATCAAAAGGGGCCGGAGTCAAAAGTGCGCATATTCTAGCACAACAGACCCACGACAAAAACCATGGCCGCAACGGGCGGCCATGATCGCAATGTCATGCGGGCGACGTGCTTATTCGCCTACGTATTCCACCACTTCCAGGCCGAAACCGCCGAGGGCGTGGTATTTCTTCGGCGAGCTCAAGAGCCGCATCTTGCCAACCCCCAGGGTCTTGAGGATCTGGGAGCCGACACCGACCCGACGCGAAGTACCCTGCCACTTGGCTCCTTCCGGTTGCAGCCCCTTGTCGGCGGCCTCAAAGCCCTTGACCCGCGCCAGCAACTCGGCGCCGTGGGCCTCGGCCCCCAGGATCACCAGCACGCCGCCTTCCTGGGCGATGCGGGCCATGGATTTGGGCAAGGGCCAGCTGCGGGCGGCATGGCGGTCGGTCAACAGCAGATCGCTCAGCACATCGTGCAGGTGTACCCGCACCAGAGTGGGCTGGTCAGCCTGTATCTCACCCTTTTTCAGGGCGAAGTGAACCTGATTGTCGATGGTGTCGCGGAAAGTAATGAGGTCGAACTCCCCATATTCGGTAGGCAGTTTGCACTCGGCCACTTTCTCCACCGTGGTCTCGTGCTGGTTGCGGTACTCGATGAGGTCGGCGATGGTGCCGAGCTTGATGCCGTGCTGCTCGGCGAACACTTCCAGATCCGGACGACGGGCCATGGAGCCATCCTCGTTGAGGATCTCGACGATGACGGAAGCGGCCTCGTAACCGGCAAGACGGGCCAGGTCGCAGCCCGCTTCGGTGTGGCCAGCGCGGGTCAGCACGCCACCATCCTGGGCCATCAGCGGGAATATGTGGCCCGGCTGCACCAGGTCGGCGGCCTTGGCATCGGGCGCTACGGCAGCCTGTACTGTGACGGCGCGATCCGCCGCTGAAATACCTGTGGTCACCCCCTCGGCCGCTTCTATGGTCACGGTGAAGGCAGTGGAGAACTGGGCATTGTTGCGATCAACCATCAGCGGCAACGCCAGCTGCTTGCAGCGATCCCGGGTCAGGGTCAGGCAGATGAGGCCACGGCCGTAACGGGCCATGAAGTTGATATCCTCCGGGCGGACACAGGAGGCGGCCATGATGAGGTCCCCTTCGTTCTCCCTGTCTTCGTCATCCATCAGGATCACCATCTTGCCAGCCTTGATATCGGCAATGATTTCCTGGGTTGTGCTCAGCGCCATGGGCTACTCCATCAACTTGCTTCGGGGATTGAGCCCGGAGGCTCACTTTGATACAGAGTTATGTTGCTCTAGATGGGGGCTCTGGGCCCCATTTCAATCAGAGCGGGATCACAGAAAATCGTTTTGGTCAGCTGTTTCGCCACTTACAGAAAACCGGACTGGGCCAGTTTCTCCAGGGTCAGGCTGGAGGTAGCAGCGTCCTGCGCCTTGCCTTGCATCAGCCGCTCCAGATAACGGGCTATCTGATCCACCTCGAGATTCACGTGATGACCCGGTTTCCAGCGGGCTATGGTGGTCTCCTGGGCGGTGTGCGGCACTATGGTGAGGCGAAACAAGTCCCCCTGCACGGCATTGACCGTCAGGCTGATGCCGTCTACCGCGATCGACCCCTTCTCGGCGATGTAGCGAGAGAGCTCGCCCGGTGCCTTGATCCAGTATTCGATGGCGCGGCCGCTGCTGGACTTGCTCTTCACCTCACCCACCCCGTCCACATGACCGGAGACCAGATGGCCGCCAAGCCGGGAGGTCGGCATCAGGGCCTTCTCCAGATTGACGGGATCGCCGACTTTGGCCGCAGCGAAACCGGTACGAGACAGGGTTTCCAGCGACACATCGGCGGTGTAACTCTTGTCGCCAAGACCAATCACGGTCAGGCAGACGCCGTTGGTGGCAATGGAGTCGCCCAGCTTGACGTCGCCAAAATCCAGCGTCGGCGCGTGAACTGTGAGGGCCATGTCCTCGCCTTGGCGGCGCAGCGCGGCAAGGGTTCCCACCGCTTCGATAATTCCGGTAAACATGCAGATCACCTTGATGATGACGGGGCCGGTTCGGCCCCCGATAACGATTGGAAAATCAGGCTATCCTGGCGGTGATGCGGATATCCTGTCCCACCATCCGCACATCCTTGATGCAGAGCTTGGGCGCCTGGAAAAGACGGGTGAGCGCTGGCAGATGGAACAGGCCACGCCCCTCATCCCCCATCAGTTTAGGCGCCTGATAAAGCACCAGCTCATCCACCAGCCCCTTGTCCAGCAGGGCACCGCAAAGCCTGGGCCCGGCTTCTACCAGCACGGAATTGATGTTCCGCTTGGCCAGCAGCATAAAGAGGCTGACCAGATCCAGCTTGCCATCCAGCAGGGGCAGCTCCAGTTGCTGCACCCATTCAGGCCAGTCGCCAGCCGCCTTGTGACGGGCCAGCAAGACAGGGCCTGTGCTCTGGAACAGGGGCAAGTCCGGGGTCAGCCGGTTCTGGGAATCGACGATGACCCGCAGAGGCTGGCGCAGGGTCTCTTTGGGATAGCTGGCCTTGACCGAGGGGGGCAGCTCGTCCCAACGCACCGTCAGCGACGCGCCATCGGCCAGCACGGTTTCGGCGCTGGAGAGCACGGCGTCGTGACCGGCGCGCAGCCGCTGCACATCGGCACGGGCCAGGGGGCCCGTTATCCACTGACTCTCGCCGCTTGCCATGGCGGTGCGGCCATCGAGGCTGGCACCGAGTTTGACGGTCACCAGCGGGAAAGCGGTACGCATCCGCTTGAAGAAGCCCGGATTGAGCGCCTCGGCTTCACTCGACAGCAAGCCAAAATCGGTCTTGATGCCCGCTTCCGACAACATCCGCAGACCACGCCCGCCCACCTCGGGGTTGGGGTCGACCATGGCCGCCACCACCCGGGTCACCCCGGCTTTGATCAGCGCCTCGGCGCAAGGGGGGGTACGGCCATGATGGGAGCAGGGCTCCAGGGTCACATAAGCGGTCGCACCACGGGCTTCGTCACCGGCCTCATGCAGGGCATAGATCTCTGCATGGGGTTCTCCGGCTCGTTTGTGCCATCCCTCGCCGACCACAACGCCGGCTTTCACCAGCACGGCGCCGACACAGGGATTGGGGGCCGTGGTATAGCGGCCGCGGCGGGCCAGTTCAAGGGCCCGATTCATCCATTGGTAATCATCTTGACTAAACATCTGGGCTCCCGTTCAAAGCGAGAAAATGGGCGTTGCAGGTTCGATTGGCGCAGCGTAACCGGACATTGGGAAGCTTATTTTTCCAGCTTGGCGATCTCTTCGCCGAACTCGCGGATGTCCTCGAAGCTGCGATAGACGGAGGCAAAACGGATATAGGCGACCTTGTCCAGGCTCTTGAGCTCATCCATCACCAGATTGCCCACCAGCTGGGAGGCGACTTCGCGCTCACCGGTGGCTCGCAGGCAGGACTTGATATGGTTGACCCCCTTTTCGATGGCCTCCATGCTCACGGGTCGCTTCTCCAGCGCCCGCAGGATGCCACCACGCAGCTTCTCTTCATTGAAGGGCTCGCGGGAACCGTTGGACTTGATGACACGGGGCATCACCAGCTCGGCCATCTCGAAGGTGGTGAAGCGCTCGTGACAGAGCAGGCACTCACGACGGCGGCGTACCTGATGGCCTTCTGCCACCAGACGGGAATCGATCACCTTGGTATCAACCGCACTACAGAAAGGGCAATGCATCGGACCTCCGGCGTTAACAAACAGGGCACCTGACCACAGGGGCAGGATCTTGGCGGGCCAGTGTAGCACGGCCATCCAAAACCGGTAAAAGCCCAGAAAAACAATATGTCACCGTCTATATTCCTTAAACACTTCAGAGGGTGCGAAGTCCGTCTATGGCCGTTGCAGGCAAGCAGATGACGGTATTTGCATCCGCTTCGATCAGCGCAACAATGGCGTCTCTCGGGCCTTCTCGCCAGGCATCCGTTGCATAGAATGCCGCCTGGGAAGCGTTCAGATGCGCAAGATCATCGTATGCCCGCATCAGAAAATAGACATCCGGATCATGCAGGGAGGGGCCGTGGCTCACCACGTCCATCCCCCATTTACGGTGCAGTGGCATGCTCTGCTCGGTCACCAGCGCATGAAACTCGGCGCGGCTCCCCGCCTTGAGCCGATAACTGCGGATTTCCAGCACTCTCTTCATCGCACTTTCTCCAGCTAAAAAATACCGCCAGCAAGGCGATATTTAACCATTCACTCAACCAGAAACTCAGTCGTCATAGGGCAAGTCGGCGGGGTCACAACCTGCATGGTCGGGTGCCGGATCTTGCGCAAACTGCACCGCATCAATGTGAGTGTGCCCCTCTATCAATGCCTTGCACACCCTGTGCATGCCATCCATGACCCGACCTGCACTATCCAGAATGATGGGATAGGCAAGGGAAGCACTGGCAATCAACTGACAATGCTCGGCTATGCTGCGCACCGTGGGTCTGGCCACGCCGTGTCCGTACCAGTGATCGGTATCCAGCTCGGCAATCTGTACCAATGGCACAGCTTGCACCGGCAAGCCTTGGCTCAACCGCACCAGACGCCGAACATCCCATGCCAGCAGCCCCTCAGGGCTATCGCGAAAATGGTACTGGGCACGGATGGGCTCGATCAGATCGCAATCTGTGATACCGGGCTGGGCTGGCATTATGCCTCCTATGTCTGCTGCACAAGCTCGGCGCCCATGGCGGGGCCGAAACAGAAAAAACAATGCCACCCGCAGGCTGTCTCTTGATCACATCTGTTGATGCTCAAGAGACAGTGCCAGTTCATAGCCTTCAAGGAGGGTCTGTAACCTAAACCAGCCCTCCCATAACACCGCTATCGAGGCTCGCCCCGTTCTCTTGGT
>NZ_JAACFY010000023.1:0-73198 GCF_029237305.1 Aeromonas sp. 2MA4
AACAAAATTGTTTGATGTTCGATGCTGTGAGTGCCCACACAGATTGCTTGATTCAAATTGTTAAAGAGCGTCACGCTTGTCGCGTTGAGGAGGCGCATATTACGCTCCTCACTTCGAAAGTCAAGCGATTGTTTTCGCTTTTCTTTCGGCGCTGGCTTCGCAAGGAAGCTGGCTCATCAGTTCGGCGTGTTCCGCCGTGCTGGTAGGGGCGCATTATAGGGAGCCGCGCCGGGATGACAAGGGCAAAACCGCAAAAAATGGCACTTTTTGCGGTTTTGCGGTTCAACCGTTGTTTTATTAAACAAAAGCCCCGCATCAGCAGGGCTCCTTCGGGCAATAAACCCTGTATTCACATCAGGTTGCTATCTTTTTGACCAGAATTCCCGGGCAAAACTGCGCACCTTTTCCCAATCGGTAAATTCGAGATCCTTGCTGGTATCCGTGCTACCACCTGTCATCTTCATGATCAGCTGAATGATACGGGTCTGCCACCAGTTATAACGGGAATACTGAAGCGCACCGGCAAACACTGCCAAGGTCTTCGGTTTCCAGGGAGAGAGGCGCAGGAACTTCTTCATATAGGCATTGGTCTGCGGCGTTTGTTTCTCCGGCTTGCGCGCGGTCAGATTGACGCAGAAGAAGGCAGCGTTGGCCACCTCCAGCTGCTCCTGATGAGCGTGGATAAAGCTGAGCAAGCTGGGATGAAAATTACCATAACGGATAGATGCGCCGATCAGCACCTTCTTGTACTTGCTGAGGTTGCACATGGGCAGGGCATGCAGATCATGCATCACCACCTCGCATCCCGGCATCTCCTCCAGCATGACATCTATGATTTTGCGGGTTTGGCCGTCCCGAGAGGAATAAAGCACCAGAATCTTGTCCATAACAACCTCAACTACGCCAGAATGCGGGGGTAAACAGTACCAGAAGCGTGAAAATTTCCAATCGACCAAACAACATGGCCAGGATCAGTATCCATTTCGCTGCGGCGCTGGTACCGGCAAAGTTGGAGGCCACATCCCCCAGACCCGGTCCCACGTTGGTCAACGTCGCCGCCACAGCAGAGAAAGCGGTCACCTCATTCATCCCGGTGGCGATCAGTGCCAGCATGAACAGCACAAACAGAATAATGTAAGTGGCGAAGAAACCCCATACTGCCTCGACGATACGGTCCGACACCGCCTTGCGGCCCAGCTTGAGGGTATAGACGGCGCGCGGATGTACCAGCCGCTTCAACTCCCGCACCCCCTGCATGAACAGGATCATGAAGCGCATCACCTTGATGCCCCCTCCGGTACTGCCAGCGCAGCAACCAATAAAGGAAGAGAACATCAGCATCATGGGCAGGATAGAGGGCCAATCCGCATAACTGGTGGTGCTGTAACCCGTGGTAGTGCCGAGCGATACCGATTGAAACAGGGCGTGGTTGAGGGTCTCCTGCCAATGTTCATAGTGGTTGTGATGCAGCAGCACGGCCGCGCAGAACAAAAACAGGAACAGCTGGATACCGAGGAACACTTTTACTTCAGGATCGCGCAGATAGCTCAGCAGACGCACCGGCGTATGGGTAAACACCATGAAATGCAGGCCGAAGTTGATGCTGCCGATCAGCAGGAAGCACACTGTGATGAGGTTTATCGCCGGACTATTGAAAAAACCTATGCTGGCGTCGTGAGTGGAGAAACCGCCGATGGAGAGGCTGGAGAAAGAGTGGCAGATGGCGTCGAACAGCGACATCCCCGCCAGCCAGTAAGCAAGAGCGCAGAGCATGGTCAGCAAGAGATAAATGAACCAGAGCGCCTTGGCAGTCTCGGCAATGCGTGGCGTCACCTTGGTATCCTTGACCGGCCCCGGAATCTCGGCACGGTAAAGCTGCATGCCACCGATGCCGAGCAGCGGCAAGATGGCGACCGCCAGCACTATGATCCCCATCCCCCCCAGCCACTGCAGCAACTGACGATAGAACAGGAAGGCCTTGGGCAGGTTATCCAGCCCGGTCAGCACGGTTGCTCCCGTGGTGGTCAGGCCGGAGAAAGATTCGAAAAAGGCCTCCGAGACCGACATACCGGGGACATCGCCGATAATGAACGGGACTGCGCCCACACTGCCCAGCACAGTCCAGAACAAGACAACGATGAGGAAGCCCTCTTTCGATCTGAGTTCCTTCTTGTGATGGCGGTTGGGAAACCAGAGCAGCACGCCAAGCAGAAGCGCGATAAAAAAGGAGCTGACGAACTCGGCACCACCACCATCCCGATAACCAAACGCAACCATGGCGGGCAACAACATGGTCGAGCTGAACAGTGCAACCAGCAGGCCAACGATGCGAATAATGCTCAGAATGTGCATTCCGGCTCCCTCTTCAGGCTAAAAGAGCGATGGATTCTAGCCATCTAAGGAGCGAAGGGATACCCGTCCATGGGTTCGGTCGGTCAATTCCCGATCAACCTGGGCCCAAACAGAGGATTCCCACGCGACCTGCAAAGTGACGCGAGCACCATAATCGGCATCCAGTACCTGACCGTGATGGCTGCTGAGCAGCGCCTCTACCGCGCCCATGTCGGTGTAATCACACTGGATGAGAGAAGGGGTTTGCTGATGCCGGATCTGAGTCTCGAGTCGCTTGAGGGCTGCGCCGACACCGCCACCATAGGCCTTGACCAGACCGCCGGTACCCAGTAGCACGCCACCGTAGTAGCGCACCACAACGGCGGCTATCTCACCCAATCCGGATCCCATCAGCTGGGCCAACATAGGCTTGCCAGCGGTTCCCGAAGGCTCGCCATCATCGCTGAAGCCGTAAACCTGACTATCTTGCGGCGCCCCGGCGACAAAAGCCCAGCAGTGATGCCGGGCCCCGGGGTGTAACTGCTTTATCTCGTTTACCCAGACCTTGGCCGCCTCGACCGTCGGTGTATGGGCAATAAACGTGATGAAGCGGCTCTTTTTGATCTCTTCACTCAGCTCCAGCGGCGCGGCAGGGATGGAATAGCCAGCCGCCATCAGAGACCCGCTTGTCTCGTCATATTCTCCACCCCGTTGGCATGCAGCACTATGTTGTCCTCGATGCGGATGCCGCCGAACGGACGCAGCGCTTCCACCTTGTTCCAGTTGACCCGTTTGCCCTGCTCACTCTGACGCAGTGGCTCCAGCAGACTGTCGATGAAGTAGAGACCCGGCTCTATGGTGAACACCTGGCCCACCTCCATCACCCGGGTGCAACGCAGGTAGGGGAACTGTTCGGGGGCAGACAGGTGCGTACCGCGCTCGTCCTGCATGAAACCGCCCGCGTCGTGGACTTGCAGGCCAAGGAAGTGACCCAGGCCGTGGGGGAAGAAGACATTGGTCACGCCGGTGTGGATCATCTCATCCACTGACATGTCCACCAGCTCCACGGACTGTAGCAGTCGCGCCAGCTTGTGGTGCATCTGCAGATGCAGCTCGCTGTAGCGCCTCCCCGGCTTGATCTCCTCGATAATCTCCTGCTGTTGTGAGTCCAGCGTCGCAATCAGATCGGCAAACTCGCCCCTGCGCCAGGCCCAGGTGCGGGTAATGTCGGAGGCATAACCGTGAAAGTCCACCCCTGCATCGATGAGGAAGGAGTAACGTTCCGCATCCGGCACCCGCAAGGCAGACAAGTGGGTGTAGTGGAGGATGGCCGCATTGCGGTTGATGGCAACGATATTGCCGTAAGGCGCGTCATTGGCCCCTTGGCCAACGGCTTTCATATAAGCCAGGTTGATCTCGAACTCGCTCGCCCCCGCCATGAAGGAGTCCTTGGCAGCGATGTGGCCACGCACACCGATGCGATTCGCTTCGCGCAGGCACTCCAGCTCATAGGGCGTCTTGTAGGCGCGGTGATAGTGCAGATAGTTGAGCACAGCTTCCGGATTGGGCTGACCCAGCCCCAGCAGCTCGGCCACTTCCAGATGACCGCCCAGATAAGCCCACTCCTGCTTGCTGGCAGGCAGGTGATCAGCGATCTGCTCCGGCCTCGTCAGGAAGCGGATGTCGAAGAAGTCGACCCAGAAGGCATTGGGCAGCTCTGCCACCTTGTGCCAGAAATCCACCGGCCGGTAGAACAGCAACACTGGCTTGCTCACACCATCCACCAGCAACCAGCAGTGGGGATTGTCCAGCACCGGCAACCAGGCCTTGAAGTGCGGATTCACCTTGAAGGGGTAATCCTGGTCGTCGAGGAAGATGCGGTGGGTCTGGCCGGAGTGGATGGCCAGGCCGCTGAGCCCCTGCTGTTGCAGTATGTCGCGGGTGCGATGCTGCAAGGTATCGAGGTGCTGGGCAAAAAGTTGGCTGTAGCTGCTCATGGCGTCCTGCTCCGGGAGAAATGTGATTTCAGCATAACATCAAGCGAATCAAGGCTCGAACCGTCAAGCTATCGCTTCGTGAGGTAACGCATACGTTACAAAGCTTTTGTTATGAAACAAAAACCAATCATTAACAAATAAAAAACAATTCAATACACTGCCGGTAGATACATGCAGTCAGGGACTACTCATGCACAATCTTTGCCTGTGGCAACCGGATCAGGACAGGATTCAACAATCCAATCTCCAGCAGTTTATGGGCGAGGTCAACCGCTTCCACGGCCTGCAACTGCACAGCTATGCCCAGCTCTATCAGTGGTCGGTGGAAAAGACCACTCGCTTCTGGCCTCTGGTGTGGCAGCACTGCGGTGTCAAAGGGGAACTCGGCGACATAGTGGCAGAGAACCGCCAGGATATGCAGCGCACCCGCTGGTTCCCCGATAGCCGACTCAACTTCGCCGAAAACCTGCTGCGCCGCCAGGATGAGAGTCCGGCCATTATCTCCCGCATCGAAGGCAGCCCAAGCCGCACCCTGAGCTGGCGTGAACTGGCGGATCAGGTGGCCAGACTGACCCAGTGGCTGCGCAGCCAGGGGATAGGTCGGGGCGACGTGGTCGCCGCCTACCTGCCCAATATCCCGGAAACCGTGGTGGCCATGCTGGCAACCACCAGCCTGGGCGCTATCTGGACCTCCACCAGCCCCGACTTTGGCGAGGCCAGCGTGGTGGAGCGCTTCGGCCAAACCCGGCCCAGGGTGCTGTTTGCGGTGGACGGCTATCGCTACAACGGCAAGGCCATCGACATCCAGGCCAAGGTGGCCAGCGTGGTCAGCCAGATCGACAGCATAGAGCAGACGGTGATGATCCCCCTGCTCGGCAATCCCCTGCAACTGGGCCACGACTGGCAGCAAGTGCTGGCCAGCCAGCCGGACGCCGTCCTCCGCTTCGAACCCATGGGCTTCAACGATCCGCTCTATATCCTTTATTCGTCCGGCACCACCGGCAAGCCAAAATGTATCGTCCACGGCATAGGCGGCACCCTGCTGCAACATCTCAAGGAGCATCAGCTGCACTGCGACATCAAGCCGGGGGAGCGGGTGTTCTACTTCACTACCTGCGGCTGGATGATGTGGAACTGGCTGGTGAGCGCCCTCGCCTCCGGTGCGACTCTGGTGCTCTATGACGGCTCCCCCTTCTACCCGGACGGCAACGTGTTGTGGGATCTCGCCCGCGACGAAGAGGTCGCCCTGTTCGGTACCTCGGCCAAGTACCTGGATGCCCTGCACAAGCAGGGTTATGCCCCCATCAAGACCCACGAGTTGCCACAGCTGCGGCTCATCTGCAGCACGGGGTCTGTGCTTTCACCGGAAGGGTTCGACTACGTCTATCAAGGCATCAAAAAAGATGTACAACTGAGCTCCATCTCCGGCGGCACCGACATCTGCTCCTGCTTCGTCATCGGCAATCCCATCAGCCCCGTTTATCGCGGCGAGAGCCAGGGACGCGGTCTTGGCCTCGCGGTGCAGGTCTTCAACGAGGCGGGCCAGCCGGTGCAGGGCGAGAAAGGGGAACTGGTCTGCACCAAGCCCTTCCCGGCCCAACCCATCGGCTTTTGGGGGGACGAGAACGGAGACAAGTACCACGCCGCCTACTTCGAGCGATTCGACAACATCTGGTGCCACGGCGACTGGATCGAGCTGACCAACACCGGCGGCATCCTCTTCTATGGCCGCTCCGACGCCACTCTCAATCCGGGGGGCGTGCGCATCGGCACCAGCGAGATATACCGCTACGTGGAGCAGCTGGACGAGGTGGAAGAGAGCATCGTCATCGGCCAGCAGTGGCAGCAGGACGAGCGGGTGGTGTTGTTCGTCAAGCTCAAGCCAGGCATCAAGCTGGATGAGCCGCTGTGCGAGCGCATTCGCCAGCAAGTGAGGCAGCACTGCACGGCCCGCCACGTGCCCGCCCGTATACTGCAGGTGGATGCGATCCCCCGCACCAAGTCCGGCAAGATAGTGGAGCTGGCAGTGCGGGAAGTGGTGCATAACAGACCCGTCAACAATACTCATGCCCTCGCCGATCCCGACGTGCTGAGCCAGTATCGGGATCGGCCTGAACTAGCCAGCTGACAAGGTTCAAGATTAATAAAGGCGTCATCAGACGCCTTTATTTTGACTGTTAACCTGAGGCGAGCTTTTACTCGAAACCTGTTAAACAAATGTTTTAAATAGGTGTTGAAATTGTCTTCTTTTGGATCAATAGTGAGCCTCGCCCCCTGCTGGGGATAAAGGAGCAACACCCCCCACCGAGTGGGAACAAGGAGACACTCTCATGATCTACCAAGGCGAAACCCTGTCGGTCAGCTACCTCGAAAACGGCATTGCCGAACTGAGGTTTGATGCCCCGGGTTCAGTCAACAAGCTGGATCGCGCTACCCTGCTCTCACTGAGCGAAGCGATCGCCGCATTAAAACAAGAACGTGAACTAAAAGGTCTGATCCTCACCTCCGGCAAAGACGCCTTTATCGTCGGTGCCGACATTACCGAATTCCTGGAACTGTTCGATCTGCCGCAAGAAGATCTGCTCGGCTGGCTGAAAAAGGCCAACGACATCTTCAGCGCCATCGAAGATCTGCCGGTACCGACCCTCTCTGCCATCAAGGGCCACGCCCTGGGCGGCGGCTGCGAGACCATACTCTCCACCGATTTTCGTCTGGCCGACACCAGCGCCAAGATTGGCCTGCCCGAGACCAAACTCGGCATCATGCCAGGCTTTGGCGGCACTGTTCGTTTGCCGCGCCTCATCGGTGCCGACAACGCGCTGGAGTGGATCACCACAGGCAAGGATTACCGTGCCGATGATGCCCTCAAGGTGGGTGCCGTCGATGCCGTTGTCGCGCCTGAGGCGCTGCACAGCGCCGCCGTACAGATGATGAAAGATGCCATCGCGGGCAAGCTGAACTGGCAGAGTCGCCGCGCCGCCAAGAAGGCCCCGCTGCGTCTCTCCAAGCTGGAAGCCATGATGAGCTTCAGCACCGCCGCCGGCATGGTTGCCGCCGTGGCGGGCAAGCACTATCCGGCCCCCATGACGGCGGTGAAAACCGTCGAAGCCGCCGCCGGCATGAGCCGTGACGAAGCCTTGGTGGTCGAGGCACAAGGCTTTATCAAGCTGGCCAAGACTGACGTCGCCAAGGCGCTGGTCGGCATCTTCCTGAACGATCAGCACATCAAGGCGCTGGCCAAGAAGGCCGCCAAGCAGGCTGCTAAGGCCACTAGCCACGCCGCCGTGCTGGGCTCCGGCATCATGGGTGGCGGCATCGCCTACCAGTCTGCCAGCAAGGGCATTCCGGCTGTGATGAAGGACATCAACGAGAAAGCGCTGGCGCTGGGCATGGGTGAAGCCACCAAGCTGCTCAACGGCCAGCTCGAGAAGGGCCGCATCGATGGCATCAAGATGGGCCAGGTGCTCTCCGCCATTACCCCGACCCTGAGCTATGACAACGTCAAGCACGTGGATCTGGTGGTCGAAGCCGTGGTCGAGAATCCCAAGGTGAAGGCAGCCGTGCTGGGCGAAGTGGAAGGGATCATTGGCGAAGACGCCGTGCTCGCCAGCAACACCTCCACCATTCCCATCTCCCTGCTGGCCAAGGGACTGAAGCGCCCGCAAAACTTCTGCGGCATGCACTTCTTCAACCCTGTGCACCGCATGCCTCTGGTGGAGATCATCCGCGGCGAGCAGACCTCCGATGAAACCATCAACCGCGTGGTGGCCTACGCCGCCGCCATGGGCAAGTCGCCGGTGGTGGTCAACGACTGCCCGGGCTTCTTCGTCAACCGCGTGCTCTTCCCCTACTTCTTCGGCTTCAACAAGCTGGTCGCCGATGGCGCCGACTTTGCCGCCGTCGACAAGGTGATGGAGAAGGAGTTTGGCTGGCCCATGGGCCCCGCCTACCTGCTGGACGTGGTCGGCATCGACACAGGTCACCATGCCGGTGACGTCATGGCGCAGGGCTTCCCGGCGCGCATGAGCAAGGAAGGCCGTACCGCCATCGATGTGATGTACGACGCCAGCCGCTTCGGTCAGAAGAATGGCAAGGGCTTCTACGCCTACGAGCAGGACAAGAAGGGCAAGCCGAAGAAGGTGGCCGATGTGGCCGCTTACGAGCTGCTGGCCCCCATTGCCAAGCCGAAACAGGATTTCGACAAGGAAGCCATCATAGCCCGCATGATGATCCCCATGATCAACGAGGTGGTGCTCTGCCTGGAAGAGGCCATAGTCGCCACGCCGGCCGAGGCCGACATAGCGCTGGTCTATGGTCTGGGCTTCCCTCCCTTCCGTGGTGGCGTGTTCCGCTATCTGGACACCATAGGTCTGGATCGTTACGTGGCCATGGCCGACCAGTATGCCGACTTGGGCCCGCTCTACCGTGTCAGCGACCGCTTGCGCGAGATGGCTGCCCAGGGCAAAACCTTCTACTGATTGCGGAAAGGAGATCCATTCATGAAAGACGTAGTCATTGTCGACTGTATCCGGACCCCCATGGGCCGGTCCAAGGGCGGCGCCTTCCGCAACGTGCGTGCAGAAGATCTGTCCGCGCACCTGATGAGCTCCATCCTGCTGCGCAACCCCAACCTCGACCCGAACGAGATCGAGGACATCTACTGGGGCTGCGTGCAACAGACCCTGGAACAAGGTTTCAACATAGCCCGTAACGCCGCCCTGCTGGCTGGCATTCCGAAGCAGGTAGGTGCTGTCACCGTCAACCGCCTGTGTGGTTCCTCCATGCAGGCGCTGCATGATGCTTCCCGTGCCATTCAGGTGGGTGATGGGGACATCTTCATCATTGGCGGCGTCGAGCACATGGGCCATGTGCCCATGAGCCACGGGGTCGACTTCCACCCCGGCATGGCCAAGTCGGTAGCCAAGGCCTCCGGCATGATGGGGCTGACCGCCGAGATGCTGGGCAAGCTGCACGGCATCAGCCGCCAGCAGCAGGACGAGTTTGCCGCCCGCTCCCACCGCCGCGCCTATGCCGCGACCGTGGAAGGGCGCTTCGCCAGAGAGATCGTCGGTCTGGAAGGGCATGACGCCAGTGGCGCCCGCTTCTTCTACGACTACGACGAGGTGATCCGCCCGGAGACCACGGTCGAAACCCTGAGCCAGCTGCGCCCTGTGTTCGACCCGGTCAACGGCACAGTCACCGCCGGCACCTCCTCGGCTCTGTCCGACGGCGCCTCCGCCATGCTGGTGATGAGCGCGGATCGTGCCAAGGCGCTGGGGCTGACTCCGCGCGTCAGAGTGCGCTCCATGGCCGTGGCCGGTTGCGATGCAGCCATCATGGGTTATGGCCCTGTGCCTGCTACCCAGAAGGCGCTCAAGCGTGCCGGTCTGACCATAGGCGACATCGATCTGGTCGAGCTGAACGAGGCGTTCGCCGCCCAGTCACTGCCTTGCGTCAAGGATCTGGGACTGCTGGACGTGGCGGAAGAGAAGGTCAACCTGAACGGTGGTGCCATCGCTCTGGGTCACCCGCTGGGATGCTCCGGCTCCCGCATCTCCACCACCCTGATCCATCTGATGGAGGAGAAGGACGCCAATCTGGGTCTTGCCACCATGTGTATCGGTCTGGGCCAGGGCATAGCCACAGTGTTCGAACGGGTGTGATGTCAACGGCTCGCCCTCACTGCGACAGTGAGGGCGAGCCAAAACTGTCTTTTTTGGGGTCGGCCTTGCCGGCCCGTCATCGAGTCTGTCGAGATCGCCACACGGGGTGATCTCCTGTCGTCGGAATCTGCGCTTTGGCCGCCCCGTTTGGGTCGGCCTTTTTTATTTAGAGAGCGCTATATGGGAGGATATTGCCCATAACCTCACATTAGATGGGGGGCTTGCTTGCTTTTTGCTCCCCCGACAGGTTCAATCTGCACAAAAAAATGGGTGGATGCACATACATATGTCAACGAGCAAACAACTGCTGATCGTCGACGACGACCAAGAGATCCGCGAGCTGCTCAATGAATACCTGACCAGGGCCGGTTTCCAGGTATTGACGGCGGCGGAAGGCAACGAGATGCGCCAGCAGCTCGTCCTGCACAGCCCGGACCTGATTATTCTCGATATCATGATGCCCGGCGACGACGGCTTTACCCTGTGCCAACAGATCCGTCGCGACTCCCAGGTACCCATCATCATGCTGACCGCGGCCTCCGATGAGGCAGACAGGGTGATCGGCCTCGAACTCGGCGCCGACGACTACATCGCCAAGCCGTTCAGCCCGCGCGAGCTGCAGGCTCGCATCAAGGCGTTGCTGCGCCGCGCCGAATTCCGCCAGCCGGAAAAAGAGAAAGAACCGAGCCGCCGCCTGCGTTTCGCCGAATGGACCCTGGACACCCTGAGCCACCAGCTGACCCACGACGATGGCAGCCTGCTGGATCTCTCCGGCAGCGACGCCCTGCTGCTCGGCATGTTCCTGCAGCAACCCGGCGTGGTGCTGGACAGAGACACCATCTCCGATGCCACCCGGGGCCGCGAGAGCCTGCCGATGGAGCGTGGCATCGACGTGCAGATCAGCCGTCTGCGCCAGAAACTGGGTGACAACGGCAAGAGCCCGCGCATCATCAAGACCATACGCGGCAGCGGCTATATGCTGATTGCCGAAGTACACGAGATCCCGTGAAGGGTAAAAAGGTAGCAACGGCATGCTGAACGAAAAAAGGCGCGAGATCCCATGAGGAGTGGCTGGTTCTGGCGGGCGCTGGTTCCCCGCTCCCTGCTGTCGCGGATGCTGCTGTTGCTGCTGCTCGCCATCCTGCTCTCCCAGACCATTCTCACCGGTATCTGGATGCAGCAGATCCAGAAGCGGGAGCTGGAAGGCATGCTCAGCACCACCCGTAATCTGGCACTGTCGGCCGCCTCCACCGTCAACTTCTTCAAATCCCTGCCGCTGCAGTACCGCCACATAGCGCTGGATCAGCTGCGCAATATGGGGGGGAGCCGCTTCTTCGTGTCACTCAACGAGGAAGAGATCCACATCAGCGCCATCCCCGACAGCGAGCGCAAAACGCTGGTGCTGAAAGAGGTGCAAGGGGTGCTGGTCCGCAAGCTCTCGGACGCCATGGCCATCAAGGTGGATTTCTCCCGACCCGAGGACCTGCACGTCTTCAACAACGACACCCTGCTGGCGGATCTGCCCTCCTCCTGGGCCCGCTATACCCTGTCGCTGGAACCGCTCAATCCGCCCGTGCTGGTGACCCAGATAGAGATAGAGCCGGGTGAATGGCTCTATCTGGCAGCCCTGCTGCCCGCCCCCTACATGACCCTCGACGATACAGTGATGCCGAGCAACCAGGTGCGTTTCATCGCCCTGATGACGGTGTTTCTCTGCTTCTTCACCTTCCTGCTGGTGCGCTGGCAGACCCGCCCGCTGCGTCGGCTCGCCAAGGCGGCGGTCAACCTGGGCAAGGATATAGACCAACCTTCGCTCAAAGAGGAAGGGGCGTCAGAAATCGTGGCGGCGACCCGCGCCTTCAATATCATGCAGCACCGCATCCGCCGCTATATCGATGATAGGGAGCGGCTGTTCAGCTCCATCTCCCACGATCTCAAGACCCCCATCACCCGGCTGCGGCTGCGGGTCGAGCTGCTCGATGACGAGGTGCAGATCGGCAAGTTCAACAAGGATCTGGACGAGCTGGAGCTGATGGTCAAAGGGGCGCTGCAGACGGTGAAAGACACCGACATCCACGAGAACATAGAGCAGCTCGATATCGATGCCATGCTGGAGCAGATGGCCGAGTCCATGAACCTGCATGACGAACGGCTGACCATAGAGGGCCACTGCAAGCAGCTCTACCGTGGCAAGCCGCTGGCGCTCAAGCGCTGCATCGGCAACCTGGTGGACAACGGCATCAAGTACGGCCAGAAAGTGCGCATCATCATCATGGACGACGAGGAGATGCTGATCCTCTTTATCATGGATGAGGGCCCCGGCCTGCCGGACGATCAGTTCGAGCGCATCTTCGAGCCCTACTACCGGCTCAGCACGGATCTGGCTGGCACCGGCCTTGGTCTGGGCATAGCCCGCAACATAGCCCACGCCCACGGCGGCGATCTGGTGCTGGAAAATCGCCCGCAGGGCGGCCTGCAGGCCACCCTCTCCCTACCAAGGCAGTAACCTTATGAAGTGGTTATCTTTTTCTGTCATCGCCCTGATCTCTTCGCCCGTTGCCGCCTCCCAGCGTGTCGGGGTGCTGCACGGGTGGCGTGCGGTCGGCACCGACCACTCTCCTTCACTCAAGGCTGTCACAGTATGAAGTTGTTCCCGTTTGCCATTGTCGCCCTGCTCTCCCTGCCTGTAGGCGCCTCCCAGGTGGAGGTGCTGCACTGGTGGACTTCCGGTGGCGAGGCCAAGGCGGTGGAGGTGCTCAAGTCCGAGTGGACCGAGCAGGGCAATCAGTGGAACGACTTCGCGGTGCAGGGTGGCGGCGGCAAGAGCGCCATGACGGTACTCAAGAGCCGGGCGCTGGCGGCCAACCCGCCGGAGGCGGCACACCTCAAGGGTTATGAGCTGAGGGAGTGGGCCGGGCTCGGCTTTCTGCGCGACCTCACCCCCATGGCCGAACACCTCGGCTGGTATCCGCAGCTACCGGCCATGGTGCGAGAAACCCTCAGCCAGAATGGTGCCCTGATGGCGGTGCCCACCGGCATTCACCGCGTCAACTGGCTCTGGCTCAACCGCAAGGTGTTCGACAAGCTGGAGCTGACCCCGCCCACCGACTGGAACCAGTTTGTGGTGGTGGCAGAGCAGCTCAAGGCACAGAACATCACACCGCTCGCCATCGGCAACGAACCCTGGCAGCTGGCGGTGCTGTTCGAAACGGTGGCGCTGGGGGAGGGAGGCAAGGATTTCTATCGCAAGGCCTTCGTCGAACTGGACGGCGCGACCCTGACCGGCCCCGACATGGTACGGGTGCTGACCCGCTTCCAGCAGTTGCGCGCCTACGTACCCAAGAGCTTCGTCGGTTTGAAGTGGCATCAAGCGACCACCCAGCTGGAAACCGGCGAAGCCGCCATGCAGCTGATGGGGGACTGGGTGAAGGGGGAACTGAGCGTGAGCAACTACAGGCCCGGGGAAGACATAGAGTGTCTGCCCAGCCCGGGCAGCGACGGTCTGTTCAGCTATAACCTGGACTCCATCGCCATGTTCAAGCAGCGGGATCCCGCCCAGTTGCAGGCACAGGGTGAACTGGCCCAGCTGCTGATGACGCCGCGCTTCCAGCAGGAGTTCAACCGGGTGAAGGGCTCGATCCCCGCCCTCACCAAGCCGGACATGAGCAAGTTCGATCGCTGCGCCCTGCGCTCCTATCAGGATTTCCTGCTGGCGGAGCGAGAGGGCAATCTGCTGCCCAGCATGGCGGAAGGGATGGCAACGCCGACCAACATGCGCCAGGCGATCATGGATGTGCTGAGCAACTTCTTCAACGATCCCAATGCCAATCCGCAGCAAACGGCGCTGCATCTGGAGCGGGCCATGCGCTCGACCCGCTAGTCCCTTTCTCGACAGCCAGAAACGACAAAGGCGGATGATGATCCGCCTTTGTCATTGTGGGAAAAGCTGACTGTTCAAGGATTGTCGTTCTCGTCCTCATCTTCGTCGTAGTAATCGCTGAGCTCGATCCAGAGCCCCAACCCTATCATCACCATGGCACCGAACCAGGTGCCGGTATTACCGATCGGGCTGCCCATCACTATCATGGCGAAAGCCAAGAACCCCATGCCTGCGTAGGCTTGCAATCTGCCGTAGGAGACCTGCATATTCACACCTCCTTGTTGAATATGATTCAATTTTTATATTACTCATAAGGCGAGATGTGGGTAGGGCCAGATCACACTTTGGTTACATATGCTGCATTCAGGCCTCATTGTTTGATTATTTTTTCGCCTTGAGTATCATTGGCAGCTGAATAGGTTGAAGGTTGATTATTGATGAGTGCTTTATTCTGCGACGCAACCCATGAGTTGGACGCAATCGGGCTTCGCTGCCCGGAACCCGTGACGATAGCGCGCAAGAAAGTGCGGTTGAAGGTTGATTATTGATGAGTGCTTTATTCTGCGACGCAACCCATGAATTGGATGCGATCGGGCTTCGTTGCCCGGAACCCGTAATGATGGTGCGTAAAAAAGTGCGCTTGATGGCCCAGGGCGAGACTCTGCTGGTCAGCGCCGACGATCCCTCAACCACTCGCGACATCCCCAGTTTCTGCCGTTTTATGGATCACACCCTGGTCGCCAGCGAGACAGAGCAGGCCCCCTACCGCTATCTGATCCGCAAGGGTCAATAAGCCCAGTTTCGGAGCAAACATGACAGCCATTACCCGAATCGGTACCACCCAGCGTTGGTCAGACGTGGTCATCCACAACGGCACCCTCTACGTGGTGGAAGTGCCCGCCACGGACGACGCCGACATTCACCAGCAAACCCGCGAAGTGCTGACCAGCCTGCAGCGCCTGCTGGAAGCCAACGGCTCCGGGGTCGACAAGATCCTGATGGCCAACATCTATCTGAAGGACATTGCGGATATCGCCGCCTTCAACGAACAGTGGGATGCCTGGATCCCGGCTGGCACGGCACCGGTACGCGCCTGCGTACAAGCCCGCCTTGCCCACGAAGGCTACAAGGTGGAAGTGCAGCTGACTGCGGCAGTTTAAGCCGAGCGGTATGCCTGGCTACCCTGGCGCAAGCACCGCGGCCGTTTAAGTCCGCAACACCGGATAGCAAAAGGCCCCGCCATCACTGGCGGGGCCTTTTCGTTACCACAAACCGGAACGACTTAGGCGGTCGGGATCAGGGTGATGGTCACCCGGCGGTTCTGAGCCTTGCCGGCGGCAGTGCTGTTGGTGGCAACCGGCTGATCCGGACCCACACCCTGGGTGGAGATACGGCTACCCGTTACCCCATGGCCGATCAGCTGGGCGGCTACGGCATCGGCACGCTGGGCGGAGAGCTTCATGTTCAGATCGCGAGAGCCTGTGCTGTCGGTGTGACCGACCACGTTCAGGCGGGTCTTGTCGAACTCGGCAACCACTATGGCAACGCCGGACAGGGTATTGGCACCGGCCGCTTTGAGCTGGGCGCTGGAGCTATCGAAAGTGACGTTGTTCGGCATATTGAGGATCAGCTCGTCGCCATTGCGGGTCACGCTGACGCCAGTGCCCTGCAGCTTCTCGCGCAGCTTGGCTTCCTGCACATCCATGTAGTAACCGATACCGCCACCCAGGGCGGCGCCGGCGGCCACGCCAGTCAGAATACCCTTCTTGCGATCCCCCTTGCTGGAGGAGAGCGCCCCCACGGCGGCGCCCGTCGCGGCGCCGGCCAGCGCCCCCCAGGCGGCCTTGCCAGTCTGCTGTTCGCCAGTATAGGGATTGGTAGTACAGCCACTCAGGGCAACGGTCAGTGCCAGGGCTGGCACCAGTATCTTGGCTCGCATGAAAAAACCTCTATGAATACAGTCCGGCACCATGCCGGGGGCCGGATTGTAACGCGCCATCACGCCATTGTCTGACGCAGGTCTGAACGGCTGGCGAGAGTGAGCATTTTTTGCGCGCCAGCGGCGCTTGGCGGGCCAAATTCGGCTACAAATGCAGCCGAACTTGTCGCAAGGAAGAGGATGGCCGACCCCCCAGGCCATTCGGCGTGACCGATAGTCTATTGGCGGGAGTCTGGCACGGTCGATAAGCGCCCTCAGGCGGGCTGCTGACACTCGGCGTGGCAGGGGCAGCTGACCAGATGATCGTTCACCATCCCCACTGCCTGCATGAAGGCGTAGCAAATCGTGCTGCCGACGAAGTTGAAGCCGAGCTTCTTGAGCGCCTTGGACATGGCATCCGACTCCTTTGATGTGGCCGGAATATCGCCGTTGCCCTGCCGCTGGTTGACCATGGGGGCGCCGCCGACAAAGCCCCAGAGGAAGTCGGCGAAGTCGATCCCCTGCGCCTGCAACGCCAGATAGGCACGGGCATTTTTGATGATCGACTGCACCTTGAGGCGGTTGCGGATAATGCCGGTGTCCTCCATCAGCCGCTCTACATCCTGCTCGTCGAACCGGGCGATCAGCACAGGATCAAAGTCGGCATAGGCGCGATGGTAGCTCTCGGTACGCTTCAAGATGGTGATCCACGACAGCCCCGCCTGCTGGCCATCGAGGCAGAGCTTGGCAAACAGCTCGCGGGCGTCATAAACCGGCCTGCCCCATTGTTTGTCATGGTATTCGATATATTCCGGGTCCTTGGTCACCCAGGCGCAGCGCAATTCCATTCTTCGTCTCCTGTTATTTTTCTCTGCCCGACTCTCTGTCCGAGAAGGGGATTTCATCGGCCACATGAGGGGGCTTCCGTCCCGGGCCAACCAGGCCCGGCGCAGCCCCGCCCCATGAATCCTCTACAATTTCGCCTATTATCCGACCATGCCAGACGGTATACTCCTTCGGTTCACATTCAGCAAATCTTGCTCTGATTTCACTTCGCGCGAAAAACACTATGCAAAAATTCGATGTCAAAACCTTTCAGGGCCTGATCCTGCAGCTGCAGGACTATTGGTCCCGCCAGGGCTGTACCATCATTCAGCCGCTGGATATGGAAGTGGGTGCCGGTACATCCCACCCCATGACCTGTCTGCGTGCCCTGGGCCCGGAGCCCATCGCCTGCGCTTACGTGCAACCGTCCCGCCGTCCGACCGACGGCCGCTACGGTGAAAACCCGAACCGCCTGCAGCACTACTACCAGTTCCAGGTGATCATCAAGCCTTCCCCCGACAACATTCAGGAACTCTATCTGGGCTCCCTGAAAGAGCTGGGCATGGATCCCGAGATCCACGACATCCGCTTCGTGGAAGACAACTGGGAAAACCCGACTCTGGGTGCCTGGGGTCTGGGTTGGGAAGTGTGGCTGAACGGCATGGAAGTGACCCAGTTCACCTACTTCCAGCAGGTTGGCGGCCTCGAGTGCAAGCCGGTCACCGGCGAGATCACCTACGGTCTCGAGCGTCTGGCCATGTACATTCAGGGCGTGGACAGCGTCTACGATCTGGTCTGGTCTGACGGCCCGCTGGGCAAGACCACCTACGGCGACGTGTTCCACCAGAACGAAGTGGAGCAATCCACCTACAACTTCGAACACGCCGATGTGGAGTTCCTGTTCCACTGCTTCGAGCAGTACGAGAAGGAAGCCCAGAATCTGCTGGCACTGGAAAAACCGCTGCCGCTGCCTGCCTACGAGCGCATCCTCAAAGCCGCTCACTCCTTCAACCTGCTGGATGCCCGCAAGGCCATCTCGGTCACCGAGCGTCAGCGCTACATCCTGCGCATTCGCACCCTGACCAAGGCCGTGGCAGAGGCATACTACGCCTCCCGCGAAGCGCTGGGCTTCCCGATGTGCCAACGTGGCAGCAACGAGAACAAGCAAGGTTAAGGAACGGACATGGCACAACATACATTTCTGGTAGAGATCGGTACTGCTGAGCTGCCGCCCAAAGCCCTGCGCTCCCTGGCCGAAGCCTTTGCCGACAACTTCAAAGCCGAACTGACCAAGGCCGATCTGGCCTTCGGCGACGTCGAGTGGTTTGCCTCACCGCGCCGTCTGGCGCTGAAGGTAAGCGAGCTGGCCGGCGAACAGCCGAGCAAGAGCGTCGAGAAGCGCGGCCCGGCCGTAGCGCAGGCGTTCGATGCCGAAGGCAAGCCGACCAAGGCTGCCGAAGGCTGGGCTCGTGGCAACGGCATCACAGTTGAACAGGCCGAGCGTCTGGTCACCGACAAGGGTGAGTGGCTGGTTCACACCGCCAAGGTCGAAGGCCGTCCGGCCAAAGACTTGCTGGGCGAGCTGGTTAGCCAGGCACTGGCCAAGCTGCCCATCCCGAAAATGATGCGCTGGGGCGACAAGACTATCCAGTTCGTGCGTCCGGTGTTCACCGTGACCCTGCTGCTGGATGGGGATCTGGTTCCCGCTCACATTCTGGGTATCGACTCTGCCCGCACCATTCGCGGTCACCGCTTTATGGGCGAGCCTGAGTTCCAAATCGACAACGCCAGCCAGTACCCGCAGATCCTGCTGGAAAAAGGCAAAGTGGTTGCCGACTTTATGGCGCGCAAGGCCAAGATCAAGGCTGACGCCGAAGCGGCCGCTGCCGCCTTCGGCGGTGTTGCCGATCTGGACGACGCACTGCTGGAAGAGGTTACCGCTCTGGTCGAGTGGCCGGTCGTGCTGACCGCCAACTTTGAAGAGAAGTTCCTGGCCGTGCCGGCTGAGGCGCTGGTGCACACCATGAAGGGTGACCAGAAGTACTTCCCGGTCTACGACAAGAACGGCAAGCTGCTGCCGAAGTTCATCTTCGTCACCAACATAGAGTCGAAAGACCCGAGCCAGATCATCAGCGGCAACGAGAAAGTGGTTCGCCCCCGTCTGTCTGACGCCGAGTTCTTCTTCAAGACCGACCTCAAGCAGACGCTGGCCTCCCGCCTGCCGCGCCTTGAAACCGTGCTGTTCCAGCAACAGCTGGGCACAGTCAAGGCCAAGGTCGAGCGCATCGAGACCGTTGCCGGCTTCATCGCCGAGCGCATCGGTGCCAACGTGGCTCAGGCCAAGCGTGCCGGTCTGCTCTCCAAGTGTGATCTCATGACCAACATGGTCGGCGAGTTCGCCAGCACCCAGGGTGTGATGGGGATGCATTACGCCCGTCACGATGGCGAAGACGAAGTGGTGGCCGTGGCCCTGAACGAGCAGTACATGCCGCGCTTCGCCGGTGATGCCCTGCCGTCCGCTCTGGAAGCCTGCGCCGTTGCGCTGGCCGACAAGCTCGACACCCTGGCCGGTATCTTCGGCATCGGCATGCTGCCCAAAGGCGATAAAGACCCCTTCGCCCTGCGCCGCGCCGCCATCGGTGCTCTGCGCATCATGACCGAGAAGCAGCTGGATCTGGATCTGGTTGAACTGGTTGAAGAAGCGGTACGCGTCTACGGCGACAAGCTGACCAACAAAACCGTCGTCACCGACGTGGTCGACTTTATGCTGGGCCGCTTCCGCGCCGCCTATCAGGACGAAGGCATCGGTGCCGATGTGGTGCTGGCCGTACTGGCCCGCCGCCCGACCCGTCCGCTGGACTTCGATCGCCGCGTCAAGGCCGTCAGCCACTTCCGCAGTCTGGATGCCGCACTGGCACTGGCTGCTGCCAACAAGCGCGTCAGCAACATTCTGGCCAAGGTGGAAGGCGAACTGCCGACTGCCGTCAAACCGGAACTGCTGCAGGACGCTGCCGAGAAGGCGCTGGCCACCCAGGTTGCTGCCCTGCAAGCCGAACTGGCGCCGCTGTTCGCTGCCGGTGACTATCAGGCAGCCCTCACCCGTCTGGCCGCCCTGCGCGAGCCGGTCGACACCTTCTTCAACGAAGTCATGGTGATGGCCGACGACGAGGCCCTCAAGGCCAACCGTCTGGCGCTGCTGAACAACCTACGCAACCTGTTCCTGCAAGTCGCGGATATCTCCCTGCTGCAGTGATGTTGGTTGGGTTGAGTAATAGTAAAAACGGCGCCGAAAGGCGCCGCTTCAATTTACAAAAGTATCAATGTGAAAAAACCTAAAAAATGTACGTACTCATGACTATATGCAACTAAGCACTGTAACCATGAATTGAAAAATTGATTAACAACACATTTGTCCTTGTATATTTTCATCATCAAAAATATAGTGTTTGTCACGTGTAAGTTTTGTTTTTATTTATACAAGAGATATATATGCGCCCCATTTTCATTAGAGCATTCTTTAGACACGCCCTAAAAAAACCAGCACCACAAACTATACCTCGCTCTGGAGAAGAAGGAGCCAAAGTTGATTGCTATGCGGTCAAGATACAAATAGATAAAGACCAAAGCTTTTGGGTTGAAAGAATCTGTGGGGATATTTTGTCTGGTTATATTTATGACCAGAGATCAGAACAAAGAGTACCATACGAGATGCATCTTTCTACACTCGATACTTCCACGATAGAAATTACAAAATTTAAAGGATATTACGATATTTCATTTAGTAGCCTAATAGAATTCTTTATCAAAGACTTCAGTTCATACATTCATATAAAGATGAGTTTTTTATCAGTCATAGATAGAACCTTACAATACGCATACAATCGCAAAACATTGCAGGCGCATAAAAGAATTGAAGTGATTAAATTCCTTATTCAAAGACATCTCTATAAGAGAGAAGAGTTCAATATAGTTGACCTTATGTTGGGTCTACACTCACTTCGATTAATCAATCATCCAGATAAAAATAGAATAAAAGGAATTCTGAAACTCTATGTTGAATCATTTATTGAGACTGGGGAAATCTTAAGGCTTGGTGGTGGTAGGTATAAAATAACAGGGAAAGCCATTTCAACTTTAGAGGAGTATGAAAACGTAGAGAGAAAACACTCTGAAAATAAACGATTACAGGAAATAATCGCTATGACAACAATAATTTTAATGCTTTTAGCTGCTGGTCTAATCAAATTTCCAGTGATGTTAGACTTTACCTAAGTTGCCCGTAGGGCATAAAAAGTTGTGACACCCACCTCATCCCAGCAGATGATGGATTCTCCCGCTATCACAGCCAGCCTAATTTCCAACTCCGGCTGGCCGCCCCTGACTCGCAGGAACAAAAGCCTCTCGTTCGTCCGATTACGCTGCGCTAATCGAACCTACGATTCCTGTGCCAACGCGGCAATGATCCGCTCCACGCTCTGGGCTACCGACAGGGTGGCGCTATCCAGTATCAGGCGCTCCCTGTCCCAGGGTTCATAGTCACGGTCGAGCACAGCCTGCCAGTCCGGCAATGCAAACCCCGCAATATCGGCCGTCCTGCTCTCGACCCGTTCGCGGTGCAGGCTCGGATTGGTGCAGACGACCTCGATATCGAGACAGGGCACCCCGACCGAGAGGGCGATGTCATGGTAAGCATCCCGGGTGAGCTGGATGGGGTTAACGGAATCCGTGATGACGATAGAGCCAAGTTTCAGGTTCTCTCTGGCCAGCTCATAGGCAACGAAATACCCGGCGGGCCCCATCTCTTCACCCGTCCGTTCAGCGTCACGAATGGCCTGCTCTATGGTATCGATGCGCAGATAGACAGCCCCCAACCGCTTGGCCAACGCGCGTGCAATTGTGCTCTTTCCGCTGCCCGGCAAACCACTGAAGATAATCAGCATCGTGTTCCCTTGTGATGAAAAAGCTTGCCGGCATTCTCTCCGCGATGAAGGCCCTGAGTCCAGCGCCGGTATGCCGTACGCTCGCCCGATCACCACGACACAAAGCTGACCAAAACTGGGACACTCACCTAGTTCCAGCCTTTGACAACTCACTCCCCCTCCATGTCCTGCCGAGCCGGATCACGCCAGTCGCGCCGAGCCGTGACCGGGCGTAACATAGCCGGCCCACTCATCACTTTTTCAGGCACGGTTCACCCCCGAAAAAACTGAATCGGCGACGGCCGTGGGCTAGGATGATGAAAGCAACCTCCTGTTAATAGCCGCTGACCATCAGGGAAATTCATGCTGCAGAGACCCAGCTTCTGCCTCTTCTTTTCTGCCATGCTGCTCCTGCTGCACGCTTCATTGGTAATGGGCGCACCGACCAAAGGCACCATCACTCTGGTGAGCTCGCTGGATACCAAGGAGTCCATGTACGGCCGCTGGCTGAAGCTGATTTATCAGGATGCCTTTGCGCGCCTTGGCTACGACTTCATCTATGCCGGTTACCCGGGCGGGCGAGCCCCCCATATGGCCGAAAGTGGCGAGGTCGATGGCGAGATACATCGTGCCACCGAATATCAACTGCAAACCCGCCATCTGCTGAAAGTCCCCGAATCCCACTTCACCCTTTCCTATGAGGCGTATGCCGCCATTCCGGGTATTCAGCTCAAGGGGTGGAGCAGCCTGCTCGGCACCTCTTATCGGGTGGAGTACCGCCGCGGGGCCAAGTTGCCAGAGTTGGCACTGTCCAGGGTGGTGGCGCCCGCCCAGCTGTTTGATATCAGCACTGTGGATCAGGGAATGGGCAAACTGCTCAAGGGGCGCAGCGATCTCTATATTGAGCAAACCATGGTAGCCAAGCAGGCTATAGCCGCGCTTATCACCAGGTCTGAAGCCGGCACCAGGATCTACTCCGCAGGCATCATGGATACCCTTGACTCATATGTGTATCTGCACGAGAAACATAAAACCCTGGTGGCCCAGCTGGCGCTCGTTATCCGCCAGATGAAACAGGAAGGCGCCATAGCCCGTTATCAACAACAAGCGCTGCAAGAGAGCACACCCTGGCAACCGGCCTGGCCTCTTTCCGGCAGATAGCGTTTAGTGTTCAATGGCAGCAAATTCACCTGTTGGCAGGCCGTTTTCCGGGCGCCATCCAGACTTGTTATCATTTGAAGCTGGATATAGGCTTGATATCGCGCTCCGGCTCACCAGTCCCCCTGTATGAGGAAAGCATGGACATACCTTCTGCTCCCCCCCAGCTATCGTGCCAGCAGTGCCAGCAGTGCCAGGAAAGCGGGGATCTCGGCTTCGATTTCACCATGGCCTTTCAACCCATAATCCGCTGTCGCACCCGCACCATATTTGGCTATGAAGCGCTGGTCAGGGGGATCAATAACGAACCCGCCCACTCAGTGATTTCACGGGTCAACGATGACAATCGCTACCGCTTTGATCAGCTTTGCCGGATCAAAGCCATTGCACTGGCGGCCAAACTCAAGATGCAGGGAATGCTGAGCATCAATTTCCTGCCCAATGCGGTTTATCGTCCGGAGCGCTGCATCCGCACCACCTTGCAAGCCGCGCGGGAGCACCAGTTTCCCATCGAGCAGATCATGTTCGAGTTCACCGAAGTGGAGCGTGTGGCGGATAACCAGCATATTCGCCACATAGTGGATCACTACCAGGCACTCGGTTTCAAGACGGCGATGGATGACTTTGGCGCCGGATATTCCAGTCTCAATCTGCTGGCAGATTTTCTGCCAGACATCATCAAGCTGGATATGCATCTGTTGAGGGGGATCGATAAAGACAAGGTCCGCCAGGCCATTGTGCGTCACTGTCTCGCCCTCTTTGAGGAGTTGAACATCACCCCCCTGGCGGAAGGGATCGAAACCCGGGATGAAATGGCATGTCTGCAGGATATGGGGATAGACCTGATGCAAGGTTATCTGTTTGCCAAACCCGGTTTCGAAATACTGCCCCCCGTGGACTTCGATGCCCTTCTGTAAAGCGGGAGAGGTGAGCCAGGCAATCGGCCCCACTATCGATCATCATAATCCACCCCATCGCTCACCTTACCCGGGAGCATGATGGCGAGCAGCGTGACCCGTCTGTGGGGATGCCGCTGCTAGCGGCATTGTCATCCATTTATCAAGGAGAGAGACATGATGCAACGCAAGACCCTGGCCCTGCTGCTGGCGACTCATCTGCTGATCGGGGGATTGGGGTTTGCAGCCGGCATCTATACCCTTCCCATACTGATCGCGCCACCCGCACCGAGCAGTGACGCGGTAGCGGCCAGCCAGCAGCAGGCCAGTTTCAGCGGCACCTTTCGTCGGGATCTCAAAGACAGCGACCGGCTGCACTGGGGGGAAGGCAAGGTGAGCATTGGGCCCGATGCCATCAGCCTGATGGGCAAGCTGGCACCTGGGCCCGATTACCAGCTCTATCTATCACCGGAATTTGTCGAAACCGAGGCGGATTTTTCCCGCCTGAAAGCACAGATGGTGCACGTCGGGCCGGTCAAAACCTTTGACAACTTTATCGTGCCACTGCCCACCAGCATCGATCCAGCCCGCTACAGCAGCGTGATCGTCTGGTGTGAAACCTTCGGCCAATTCATCACAGCAGCCCGCTATCGCTGAGTTCGATGTCAGATGGCCCCCAGTCGGCTGGTTTTCACCATCAAAAAAGGCGCCAAAAGGCGCCGTTTTTCTTGTTGCAGCACACCCCCTCACACTAACTCGGAGGGAAGTGGCCGCCAATGCTGATCACCTTGACCTGCTGCAGGGTGCCATTGATGGTAAAGGCGACCCTGTGCTCCTGACTGAGCCGGATCGTGTAGACCCCCTTGTTGTTGCCGCTCAGCTGCTCGTAGTGCATATCGCCGACCTTGCCGGCGGCACTCTTGGGATCCGAGCCGCGCTCGATCTCCCGCCGCCATTCGTGATACTTGCTCATGGCCGACGGGGTCACAGCAACATGCTTGTCCTTGTTGTAGAGGATCCGGGGTTGAGAATCAACGATAGTCCATGCCATAGCCATCTCCTAGTCAGGCTCCAAAGAGAACCAAACTATAGCCCAAACCAGCTGAATGGCAGACTACAGTGGCACGACCCCGAACTGCTGTTGCAGCAACCGCTGGCCACGGGCGGTCAGGATCAGCTCACGACTACCCAGTCCTCGCACCAGCCACCCCTTGTCCAAAAAATGGGCAAGCAGTCGGGTTCCCAGCTCGCCTCCCAGATGCATGCGCCTCTCGCTCCAGTCGAAACAGTGGCAAGCAAAGTGGCGCTTGCCACTCGGCTGGCAATCAACCCCAAGCTGCGCGAAATGGTGCTCCCCCTCAGGAGTCAGGGCATAACTGCTGGCGTCCAGCCAACCTCGGGCAATCAGGCTGTCATGGAGTCTCACCCCCAGCTCGCCCGCCAGATGGTCATAACAGGTGCGGGCAAAGCGCAGTCGTTCCGGGGTCTTGCTACGAAGAGAACCTTGCTCTACCAGCCCCATCAACTGCTCCACCACCCTCGCCACCTCATGATTCGCGATGCGGTAGTAGCGATACTTGCCCTGCCGGACACAGGCCGCCAGTCCCTGCTGCTGGAGCATGGCAAGGTGACTGCTGGCAGTGGATGCCGACACCTCGGCCACAGTGCTCAGCTCGGTGGCCGTCCAGGCACGGCCATCCATCAGGGCGCACAGCATGCGGGCGCGACTACTGTCGGCAATGGCGGCCGCCACCTGTGCCAGACCTTGTTCAAGGGTGTCCTGTTCGCTCATATCGCTACGCTCTGCTCGTCGTTGCTATTGCCACTCGGCCGTGACAGTGCGGGCCTTGTCGATATCATCCGTCACCAGTATCAGCTGGTTGGCATGGTCACTGTACAGGATGATGATGTTGACCGATGCATCCCCCAAGGCGCTGCAGATGGCGCCAAGCTGACCCGGTACTTCCTGTTTCAGACGGCGCACCAGCACTTCACGTACGGCGACCACCTCCAGACCTGCCTGCTCTGCAGCCTGAGCCGCCCTGGCACCATTCTCAACCAGAAAATGGGCATGACCTGCTCCACCCGCAGTAAACATGCCCCCGCCTTCCAGGCTGACGCCTGCCCGTCCCATCAAGAGACCAAACTGCCCCAGCGAGCCCGGGTTATCGGGCAACATCACGTGAATATCGTACATCCTTGCCTCTCCTTTGCGATAAGAATCAGCAGATTAAGGGGGATGCAGCGGCAACGCTTCGATGGCGAGCGAAGTGTGCCCTTGTTGGGCGCATGGCCAGGATGCAAAGGAAGACTGGGGCACTGGCCTTATACCAAAACGGCGCCCGAAGGCGCCGTTTTGTTGATCCCCCACAAGTGCAGGTGGGACTGGCCAGGCTTGATCAGCCGGTATAGACAGGCAGCAGGCCCGCCATATTGAGCAGGTGGAAGAGGGCGGTCAGCACACCGAACAGCAAGACCCCCACTATCATCGGCAGGCCGCCCGGCGCGCGAAAGCCATCGCCTTTGCCGCCTTGCTCGCTCTTGCCGGCGCGCACCTTCCAGGCCAGCAGGGCCGGTATGATGCAGGTCCAGAGGGTCGCCACTGCGCCAGCGTAGCCGATGGCCATCAGGAAGCCGAACGGGAACAGCAGGGAGAGCAGCAGCGGTGGCAGGAAAGTCACGCCCCATGACTTGGCGCGGCCCTTGGGGCTGTTGTCGAACTTGAACAGATCCGCCAGATAGTCGAACACCCCCAGACCTACCCCGATAAAGGAGGAGAGGATGGCGGCCATAGAGAAGAGGTTGAGGGCGTTGGAGACGGCCTCCGACTCTATCACCGAAGCCAAGGCCTTGAGCAGCACGTCGACGTTGCCGCCCTGCGCCACCACGGGCCCGAACTCGCTGCGCGGCAGGTTGCCAAACACGCTCACCAGCCAGATGAGGTAGAACAGCAGCGCTATGGCGGTGCCACCGAGAATGGCGTAACGGGCACGGCGCTCCTCACCGTAATAGGCGCGCATGGAGGAGACAGAGTGGTGATAACCGAACGAGGTCAGTGCCACCGGCAGCATGGCAAGCGCATAGGGTGCATAGCTGGCGTGCTCGCTCAGGGTATCGAACAACAGGGTCGGCTTGATGTTGAGGGAAAGACCCGAGATGCCGAACACGAAGCTCAGCCCCATGGCGATGACCAGCACGACCGAGATGCGATCCACAGCCCGGGTCGAGTGCCATACCAGCCCGGAGAAGCCCAGGGTGAACAGAACTGAGGCCCAGTGGCTGCCGATCCCCGTCATCCCATCTATGATGAGACCGGCCGAGGTGATGTAGGCGTAAAGCAGTATGCCACCGACGAAGTAGACGGTGATGTTGTTGAGGGCGTTGACCTTCTCTCCCAGCAACTCCCGGGTCACGGTATCGAACGACACCCGCAGCGGATAGCCCTGATAGGATTCCAGCAGCATCCAGCCGGAGACCGTCATCACCACCATAGTCAGGGTAATGGCCAGGATGGACCAGATGGTCCAGGCGCCCGCCCCGGCACTCGGCAAGCCCAGCATGCCGGCCCCCACACAGACGCCGGCAATGATGCATGCCCCGCCCACCAAAGATGGTTTCTGTCCCATTTACTTCTCCAAAGACGATTGTTGATCTGATCGCGACCGCGGACCGTTGCATTTGCTACGCCGGTTGTCATGGTAGATCGCGCTCATCTATGCTGCCGGCGCCCAGTGCTTGCTGCTTCGAAAGCGAAGCAAGGTGTGACCGGGGCTAGCTGCCGGCACGACATGGCAGCAGGGCCATCATGTCGGGGAAGGGACTTTACCCTGCTACCCCTCAGGTATCAAATGCGGATGCATCTTCAGAGCGCCCGGCGGCCCCTCAACAGACCGCCTGCAACTGGCGCATCGGTACTCAATGAGCCAGTTGGGGCAACAGCTGTAGCAGCTGAGCCCGCACCGCCAGCGGTGTCTGGCTGACCCAGATATCCAGCAGGCCGTAGGAGAGCAGCGGCAGTATCAACAACAGCAGGCAGAGCATACCCAGCAGCCAGCGAGGAGTGAGCCTGCTCGTTTTGCTGCCAAGGTGCAACGCATCGGCCCGTTTGGGGCAGGCGGCGACACAGCTCAGGCAGCTGCTGCACTCCAGACTGCGCACCGCGATCAGCTGATGTACCTGAATGCGGGACGGGCAGGCCCGGCTGCACTTGTCGCAGTCATGGCCAACGCTTCGCAGGCAGCGGGCCGGGTCGCGGCGAATGCGCAGCGGGGTCAACAAGCCCAGCAGGGCGAGCCAGGCGCCGTAGGGGCAGAGGTAGCGGCAGAAGCCCTGCCGAAAAAGGGTAGTGAGCAGAAACACCCAGCTCAGACAGAGGCCGGAGATGAGGTTCAAATTGAAGAAGAAGGCGCCCATCTTCATGTCCGCCGCCTGATGATAGGGACTGGCGAGATAGCCGGGCAGGGCGGCAGCGGGCACCGCCAGCAGAATGATGAAGAGCAAAAAGCCGAGTACCAGGAATTTCTGGGAACGCAGCACGGCATCGAGCCAGCGCGGCGGCGTCCACTCCCCCGCCATTAATCGACTGCGCAGACGATGCAGCCACTCACCCACCAGCCCGATCGGGCAGAACCAGGCGCAGAAGGCCCGCCCCAGCAGCAGGGCCGACAGGCAGAGCACCAGCACTGTGATGGTGGCAGCCGGATGATGGGGGTCCACTATGCCCTGACTGAGCCAGGCCCGCAGCCCGAGCCCACCGGCGATGGGCAGGAAGCCGTCGACCACGTCCGGACGCACCAGCCAGGGAGGTATCCCCTGCCCCAGTTGCCAGATATGCAGGCCATACTGCACAGTCACCAGCCCCCAGCAGAGCAGCAGCAGATGGCGGGTCCACTCCCGCAGCGGCTGGCTGTTGATCTCGCTTGGCATCGGTAGCGGCTTGTAGCGATGAAACAGGCTGAGGGTGCCAACCACCAGCCCCAGTGCGAGCCAGAGGGTGAGATCCGCCGCCACCAGCCAGCCGACGAGCAGCAAGCCGATGGAGAGGCGCCATGACCAGCCGGGCCCGGCCTGCCATTGCAACAGGACCAGATAGACCAGGCCACCGGCCAGGGTCACGGCTTCGAACACACTCATTCTTCCCCCACAGCACTCATTCAACTCAGGGGCACAGAATAACCAACATCTGAGTTGATTATTTTGATCTGCATGGGCAGAGGGGGCCATTCACCCGGATTGGCCCCCACCCGTTCTCACCCTTTGCGGCTGTTGAACAGGGGCTGATCGGATTCTGCCTGCTCGGCCCAGAAGTGGATGTTGAAGCGGGCATCCTCCGACAGCTCGACCCTGTGCCAGTACTGGGGCGGGCTGGTGGCAAACTCCCCGGCCCGGATCACCAGGCTGACTTCGGGCTCCTCGGCCTGCTCGTCGGCAAAGCCGTGATAGGTGACTGTGCCCGCCATCACGCAGAGCTGGCCGAACACTCCGGCCGCCGTGTTGTGGTGGCTGAGCAGGGCCTGGGGCACATTCTTGCGGGTGAAGAAGGGGGTGGAACGACGCACCACCCAGTGAGACGGAATAAGTTGCATGGACATAGCAATTCTCCTCAAGTGGCCGGGTCAACCCGACCTGGTGTTATCAATGAATCAACGGGGCAACTGGCGCAGCAGCGGGAAGGCGGCACTCATCTGATCACCTCCCACCACGAAACCGCACAGCTCGCCATCCTCGCCGTGCGCCTCGGCCACCATGCCCTGGCTGTTCCAGCGGCACTGCCAGGTGAGATCCTCGCCCTTGGTGCGGCCCGCCAGCTGCAAGGGATAACGCGGCGTCTTCACCTTCACCAGCATGGACGGCAGGGTCAGTGGGGTCGGCATGCCAAGCAGGGTACGCGCCAGCGCATTGGCCCCCAGCACTATGGGTTGCAGGAAGGGGAGCAGCTGTCCCCGCCACTGGGCGCAATCACCCAGTGCGAAGATATGGGGAGCGCTGGTCTGCAAGCTGTCGTCGACCAGGATGCCGCGCTCGACCACGAGCCCGGCGGCTTGTGCCAGTACCAGATTCGGCTTCAGGCCGATGGCGGCGATCACCAGATCCTGCTCGCTGACGCGCCCGTTACTCAGGGTGACGCGCCAGCCATCGCCCGGCTGGGTATCCATCCTGGCGAGACCTGTCCCGAATTGCAGACTGACCCCCTGACTGCGCAGTGCCTGCTGCAGTGGCTGACTCAGCACTGCCGGCAACAGGGCGCTGAGCGGGCTGTCGGCCAGATCCACCAGAGTGACCTCGCGACCATCGCTCGCCATGTCCATCGCCAGCTCGCAGCCAATCAGTCCTGCCCCCAGCACCATGATGCGGCTGGCCTGCTGGATTGGCCCCTCGGCAGCGGCGTACTCTTGCAGGCTGTTGAGGGTCACCAGATGCTCACTGCCAGGCAGGTAGGGGCGGGCCGCACTGGCGCCGGTGGCCAGCACCAGCTGACCATAGGCAAACTCCCCCTGCCCGGTCATCACAATACGACGAGCGGGATCGATGCCAAGCACGGGACAGTGGGGCACCAACGCGATGCGCTGCTGCTCGGCAAAGTCGCTGCCGCTCAGCCGGGTCATGGCCGCTGCGGTGCAACCTCGGCTCACCACGTGGCTGAGATCCGGCTTGTTGTACTCGTCGCCGCTGTCGGCCGTGATGAGGCGGATGGGCTGCTCGGCATCCAGCTTGCGCAGGCTTTTGACCAGCTGCTGGGCAGCGAAGCCACTGCCGATCACCAATATCTCCCGGCTGACACCGGCCTCACTCAGAGTCGCAGCCTTCATACACAGGCCTCCACCGCGCAGGGCTCGAATACCTCCTTGCCGATGCCGCAGCCGGGGCAGAGGAAGCTGTCTGGGACCCGGGCCCAGGGGGTACCCGGAGCCACCAGCTGATCCGGCTCACCGAGGGCCGGGTCATAGATCCACTGGCAGACGGTGCAGAGCATGGGCTGGTCATCGTCCTGCTCGCAGGTGGTCGGGGCCACGCCGCGAGATGCCGGGATCTCCATCGCACCAGAAAAAGCGGGGACACTCATCTCAACCACAACTCCTGCCTCAACTACCGGAGCCGCTGCGGCGCTAGTTGTGATGATCGGACGGGGCGCCTCAAGCGGGTGCAGCGCCCACTGGCGGGCAAGCTGGCGGCCATGCTCACGACAGTCGGCCAGGGCCGAACCATCCGGGCGCCACTTGGCCTTGAGGGAGATGCTGATATCGAAACCCGCATCCATCAGCCGGGTTTGGATCCGGTCAACGGCGCCGCCAGTCCAGCCATAGCTGCCGAAGGCCGAGGCACGCTTGTTGCGAAAGCGCAGGCCGGTGATCTCTTCGAGCATGCCCGCCACCTTGGGCATCATGACGTTGTTCATGGTGGAGGAGCCCACCAGCACCCCTTTGGAGCGGAACACCTGGGTCAGGATTTCGTTCTTGTCGTGGCGCGCCACGTTGTAGATCTTCACCGCCACACCGGGGTCCACCTCGTGGATGCCCTGGGCAATGGCATCGGCCATCATGCGGGTGTTGTTGGACATGGAGTCGTAGAAGAGGGTGATGCGATCCTCCTGGTAGTGGTCGGCCCACTCCAGGTATTTCAGGATGATCTGGGTGGGATCGTCGCGCCAGACGATGCCGTGGGAGGTGGCCACCATGCTCACCGGCAGGTTGAAGCCCAGCACCTCCTTGATCTTGGCGGTCACCAGCGGGCTGAAGGGGGTGAGTATGTTGGCGTAGTAGCGCTGGCACTGCTCCATCAGCTCAACCTGATCCACCTCATCGTTGAACAGGTGCTCGTCGCAGTAGTGCTGACCGAAGGCGTCATTGGAGAAGAGCACCGCATCCTCCGTCATATAGGTCATCATGCTGTCGGGCCAGTGCAGCATGGGAGTCTCGATAAACACCAGCTGCTTGCCGTTGCCGATATCCAGGCTGTCGCCGGTTTTCACCGGGTGGAAATTCCACTCAGGATGATGATGGTGGCCAGTGATGGAATCGATGGCGTTGTGGGTGCAGTAGATGGGGGTGCCCGGGATGCGGGCCATCAGCTCTGTCAGGGCACCGGCATGATCCTCCTCGGCGTGGTTGATCACGATAACGTCGATGGAGGCGAGATCGATCTCGGCCGCCAGATTCTGCACGAACTCGCGGCTGAACTTGTGATCGACCGTATCGATCAGCACGTTCTTGCCTTCGCGGATGAGATAGCTGTTGTAGCTGGTGCCCTTGTGGGTCTTGTACTCGGTGCCGTGAAAGTCGCGCACCTCCCAGTCCCGTTGGCCGACCCAGTGAATGTTGTTTTTGACGTGAATGGTCATCAAGTTGTTCCTCAGAATGCAATAGCGAATGTGCGACTGAACGGACTATTGCAGTTGACGTGCCAACTCATAACTCATTGTTTTTATAGAAAACGTATTTCAGGCATTGTCATTTAGACACTTACCATTCATAGTCAAAAACACAAAGACATTGTCATTTGGACAATTCTCGTGATTTCAACCGACAGCCTGGCGCGCATCGCCCTCGACCTGCAACTCGGCATCTCCCATCAGGACAGGTTCCACCGTCTGATCCAGAGCGTGCGCAGCCTGCTGCACTCGGACGCCTCGGCCCTGCTGCGCTACGAGGGGGGCCAGTTCATACCGCTGGCCATCGACGGCCTGATGCAGGACGTGCTGGGCCGCCGCTTCGCGCTGGCGGACCATCCGCGCATGGAGGCCATCGCCCGTGCCGGTGACGTGGTGCGCTTCCCCGCCGACAGCAACCTGCCCGACCCCTATGACGGCCTGATCCCGGATCACGACGACTTCAGGGTGCACGCCTGCGTCGGCCTGCCACTGTTTTCGGATCAGACGCTCATCGGCGCCCTGACCATAGATGGCATGAACCCGACCCAGTTCGACGGCATCAGCGACGAGGAGCTGCGACTGGTGGGCGCCCTGGCCGCCGCCGCCCTCAGCAACGCCCTGTTGCTGGAACGGCTCGCCCGCCAGAGCAGCGAACCCCTCGCTCCCTCTACCCAGAATGGGCCGGGCCAGCCCGAGATGATTGGCCGCTCCCCGGCCATGGACCGGTTGCGCCACGAGATAAACGTGGTGGCGAGCTCCGAGCTGAACGTGCTGATCCTGGGGGAAACGGGGGTCGGCAAGGAGCTGATCGCCAAGGCGGTGCATCAGGGCTCACCCCGTGCCAGCGCGCCCCTTGTCTATCTCAACTGCGCCGCCCTGCCGGAATCGGTGGCGGAGAGCGAGCTGTTCGGCCACGTGAAGGGGGCCTTCACCGGCGCCATTCACAACCGGGCGGGCAAGTTCGAGTTGGCCGACAAGGGCACCCTGTTCCTGGACGAGATCGGCGAGCTCTCCCTGTCGCTGCAGGCCAAGCTGCTGCGGGTGCTGCAATACGGCGATCTGCAGCGCATCGGTGACGACACCCCCCTCAAGGTGAACGTGCGTATCCTGGCCGCCACCAACCGGGATCTGAAACAGGCAGTGGTCGAGGGGCAATTTCGAAGCGATCTCTACCACCGCCTGAGCGTCTTCCCGATCCACGCCCCCGCCCTGCGGGAGCGGCCGGACGACATCCCCCTGCTGGCCGGTTATTTTTGCGAACGCTGCCGGGTCAGCCTGGGGCTGGAGCGGCTGCGCATCGAGCCCAGGGCGCTGCAACTGCTCGGCAACTATGACTGGCCGGGCAACGTGCGGGAGCTGGAGCACGCCATCCACAGAGCCGCCGTGCTGGCGCGGGCCGAGCAGGGCAGTCAGGCCCCGGCACTGGATTGCCACCACTTCAACCTTGCCACCGGCAGCGCCCCCTCATCCAGCCGCATTCCTGTGGAACAGGCAGCGCAGCAGATGACGGCTGGCATGGGGCTGCGCACGGCTACCGATGCCTTCCAGCTCCGGCTGATCGAGCAGACCCTGGCAGCCCAGCACGGCAACTGGGCCGCCACCGCCCGAGCGCTGGAGATGGACGGCGGCAACCTGCACCGGCTCGCCAGACGGCTCGGCCTCAAGCCCTGAGACGCACCCCGCCCATAAACAAAACCCCCCTCTGACGAGGGGGGGGTCGTGGTGCCTATGCGATGACAGGTGCAACAGCATGGTCCATCAGTCGCGGGCACGGCGCAGGTGGTAGTCAACGTGATAGTCGTTGGCGTTGCGAAACATGATGGAGTAGTTGAGAAACTCCCCGTTCTCGCCATAAGAGAGGGAGGTCAGCCGCAGGATGGGCGCCCCCTGCTCGATATGCAGCAGCTCGGCCATCTGCCGGTCGGCCAGCACGGCGCTGAAGCTCTCGTAGTTGCCGGCGATGGGGAGCTGGCACTCGTTCTCGATATAGGCAAACTTGGAGCCCTCCAGATGGGCCACCGACAGGGTGCGAAACAGCCGCACCGGCATGTAGCTCTCCTCCACCAGCAGGGCCCGACCGTCCACAGAACGCACCCGGCTGGAGAAATAGACGGGCTCGTTTACCTTGACCCTGAGCTGGCTGGCAATCGCCGGTGGGGCCGGCATGGTACGAAACTCCAGCACCTTGCTGGTGAGCAGACGACCCTGATCGCGCATTAGCTCGGTAAAGCCGCTCAGCCCCTTGGTCTCATGCTGGACATCCTTCTTGGTCACATAGGTGCCGCTGCCGTGGCGCCGCGCCACCAGCCCCCATTCGATCAGCATGTCCACTGCCTTGCGCACCGTCATGCGTGACACGCCGAACTGGCTCGCCAGCATTTTCTCGCTCGGCAATACGTCTCCCACCCGGCAATCCGCGCCATTGACCCGGATACGCAGCCGATCTGCCACCGATTTATAGATCACTGATAGACCTCTCCCGGCCTGTACCCGCGGCCCTCTCATTCAGGGGCTCCAGGCTCAACCAATTGAAAATAAACAATTTTAAATTCAAATAAAACGACAAGAACGTCACAAAAACAAGATGTACAACAATATCTCAAAATTTAGATCTCTTTGTCTAAATAAGAGCATGCGCCGGATCACATAACCACCACATATTTCATGAGGGCTTGACTCATTGTTGTTAGGTTCAATTCAGCAACACAGACAACACCCCATCAAAAACTCTTTTAATAAAGGGACTATATATGCTCAGTCAAATTCAACGCTTTGGCGGAGCAATGTTTACTCCTGTACTACTGTTTCCATTTGCAGGTATGGTAGTGGGCATTGCAATCATGCTGAAAAATCCCATGTTCGTGGGAGAGGCGCTGGCAAACCCGCAAGGTTTGTTTTTTCAAATAGTACATATTATTGAAGAAGGTGGCTGGACCGTATTCAGAAACATGCCGCTTATATTTGCCATCGGCTTGCCGATTGGGCTGGCAAATAAGGCGCAGGCACGAGCTTGTCTCTCCGTCCTGGTCAGCTTCATGACCTGGAATTATTTCATCAATGCCATGGGGATGACCTGGGGCGACTATTTCGGGGTCGATTTCAGCCAGGCGGTCGGCGGCGAAAGCGGCCTGGCCATGGTAGCGGGGATCAAGACGCTGGATACCAGCATCATAGGGGCCATCGTCATCTCGGGTATCGTCACCGCCCTGCACAACCGCCTGTTTGATCGACAGCTTCCCGTCTTTCTCGGCATCTTTCAGGGCAGCTCGTTTGTCACCATCATCGCCTTCTTCGTCATGATCCCCTGTGCCTGGCTGACCCTGCTGGGGTGGCCCAAGGTACAGATGGGTATCGCTTCCCTGCAGGAGTTCATGCTGATCTCGGGCCCGCTCGGTGTCTGGGTCTACACCTTCCTCGAGCGCATCCTGATCCCGACCGGCCTGCATCACTTCATCTATGGCCCCTTCATCTTCGGCCCGGCCGCGGTAGAAGGCGGCATCCAGCTCTACTGGGCCCAGCATCTGCAGGAGTTCAGCCAGAGCACGCGTCCGCTCATCGAGCTGTTCCCCCAGGGTGGCTTCGCCCTGCACGGCAACTCCAAGATCTTCGGTGCCATGGGGATTGCCCTGGCCATCTACGCCACTGCCGCCCGTGAAAACAAGGCCAAGGTGGCCGGTCTGCTGATCCCGGCGACCCTGACCGCCATGCTGGTGGGCATCACGGAGCCGCTGGAGTTCACCTTCCTCTTCATCTCGCCACTGCTGTTTGCCATCCATGCCCTGCTGGCTGCCACCATGGCCACCGTCATGTACCTGTTCGGCGTCGTCGGCAACATGGGCGGCGGCCTGCTCGACCAGTTCCTGCCGCAAAACTGGATCCCCATGTTCCACAACCATGCCGGCATGATGTTTACCCAGATAGCCATAGGCCTGGCGTTCACCGGACTCTGGTTCCTGATATTCAGAAGCCTCATTCTGAGATTCAATTTAAAAACTCCGGGACGGGAAGACAGTGAAATAAAGCTTTATTCAAAAGCAGATCATCAGGCAGCCAAACAACAGCGGGGTGGTGATATTGCAACTCAAATCATCGAAGCACTCGGCGGCAGCAAAAATATAAGAAGCCTGAATAATTGTGCCACCCGATTAAGAATATCGCTGATAAATGCCAGCCAGGCTGCGGCAGATGACATTTTCAAACAACTGGGCGCCCATGGAGTAGTCCGTCATGGCGACAGCATTCAAATAATCATAGGTCTGCATGTGCCTCAGGTACGTGAAAATATGGAATCGATAATGAACAACCCCACTCAATCCTCTTCTTTCGTAACGGAGTCATGATCATGAAAAAATTCTCTGTAGTCATCGCCGGCGGCGGCAGCACTTTCACACCGGGTATCGTCCTCATGCTGCTCGAGAACCAGCATCGTTTCCCGCTCAAGGAGATCAAGTTCTACGACAACGATGGTGCCCGCCAGGAAGTCATCGCCGAGGCATGCAGGATCCTGCTCAAGGAGAAGGCACCCGAGATTGCCTTCAGCTACGGTACCGATCCCAAGGCCGCATTCAGCGAAGTGGATTTCGTCATGGCCCACATCCGGGTCGGCAAATACCCCATGCGCGAGCTGGACGAGAAGATCCCCCTGCGTCACGGCGTGGTCGGTCAGGAGACCTGCGGCCCGGGCGGCATCGCCTACGGCATGCGCTCCATCGGTGGCGTGCTGGAGCTGGTCGATTACATGGAGCAGTACTCCCCCAACGCCTGGATGCTGAACTACTCCAACCCGGCCGCCATAGTGGCGGAGGCAACCCGTCGCCTGCGCCCCAACGCCAAGATCCTGAACATTTGTGACATGCCGATCGGGATCGAGGGCCGCATGGCCCAGATCGCCGGTCTTAAATCCCGTAAAGAGATGCGGGTGCGCTACTACGGCCTCAACCACTTCGGCTGGTGGACCCGCATCGAGGATCTGGCAGGCAACGACCTGATGCCGACGATCAAGGAGCACGTCGCCCGCCACGGCTATGTGCCCAACAGTGCCAGCCATGCCGAGGCAAGCTGGAACGATACCTTCGCCAAGGCCAGGGATGTGTGGGCACTCGATCCGGATACCCTGCCCAACACCTATCTCAAGTACTATCTCTTTCCGGACTATGTGGTGGCCCACGCCAACCCTGAACATACCCGCGCCAACGAGGTGATGGAGCACCGCGAGAAGCAGGTATTCAGCGCCTGCCGCGCCATCGTCAAGGCGGGTCACTCAGAAGCGGGCGAGCTGGAGATCGACGAGCACGCCTCTTATATAGTGGATCTCGCCACCGCCATCGCCTTCAACACCCAGGAGCGGATGTTGCTGATAGTCCCCAACCGGGGTGCCATCAACAACTTCGACCCCGAGGCCATGGTCGAAATCCCCTGCCTGGTGGGCAGCAGCGGGCCCGAGCCCTTGCAGGTCGGCGATATCCCCCTGTTCCAGCAAGGCTTGATGGGCCAGCAGGTGGCCGTCGAGAAGCTGGTGGTGGAAGCCTGGGTCGAGCGCTCCTACCAGAAGCTGTGGCAGGCGATCACCCTGTCCAAGACTGTGCCGAGCGCCTCGGTGGCGAAGGCCATCCTGGATGACCTGGTGGCCGCCAACAAGGATTTCTGGCCAGCGCTGCAATAAACCGCCAATAAACAAAAACCCCCTCGGTAAAGAGGGGGTTTTTCGTTGTGCCGACTATGCCGTGCAATACGGCATGGCGGTCAGCGCAGGGATTTGACCGAGCGACGCACGATAAGCTCGGGCTCTACCGTCATGGACTCGACTTCCAGCGCCTTGTTGCGGATACGGCTCACCAGATGCTTCACCGCCAGCAGGCCGAGCTCGGCCTTGGGGTGGCGTATGGTGGTGAGCGGCGGGCTGGAGAAGCGCGCCATTTCCACGTCGTCATAGCCGATCATGGAGATATCATCCGGCACCTTGACCCCGGCTTCCCAGGCTGCGCAGATAGCACCTATGGCCATGGGATCATCGAAGGCAAACACAGCCGTCGGGCGAGGCGTGAGGGCCAGGATGCGCTGCATGGCATCGAAACCGCTCTGGCTCTCGTAATCCCCTTCAAAGATCTGCTCCTCTTTCAGAGTCAGACCCTGCTCGCCCAGGGCATCGCGTACCCCGGCCAGTCGCTGCTGGGTGGTCGGCTTGGAGATTTGGCCCGTGATACAGACGATGTCCGTGTGACCCTGCTCCAGCAGATGGCGCACGGCCAGACGCGCACCGATGCGGGCGTTGTCATTGATCACGTTGGCGAAATCGCACTCGGTTCCCCAATCCAGCACCACTTGTGGCACATTCTTGTGGATGCGCAGCATGTCGCGCAGCGGGGTGTCGATGTCGGTCCCCAGCACCAGCAGGCCATCGACCCGCTTCTCCATCAGCATTCTCAGGTAATGCTGCTGGCGGGGCGGCTGGTTTTCGGTGTTGCACAGGATCAGACTGTAGCCCTGCTCGAAGCAGTAAGCTTCGACCCCTTGCACCACTTCCGCAAAGAAGGGGTTGGCACTGGTGGTCACCAGCATGCCTATGGTCTTGGTTGAGTTTATCTTGAGGCTGCGCGCTACCGAGTTGGGCGCGTAGTTGAGTTCTGCCACCGCCTCAAGCACTTTTTGGGTTGCATCTTCGCTAACCCGACGGGTGTGATTGAGTACATGTGAGACGGTGGAGATGGATACGCCTGCGCGCGAGGCGACATCCTTGATAGTGGCCATCTCTGTCTCCTGAATATCAAAGGCGGAACATTAGCAGATTTCCCGAATAAAGGCTTGGTTTTAACGGGCACTGCCAATGATTTGTCAATGCTGGCTAATCTAGGCGGTCACCTCCATTTGCGCAAACGGATTTTGGTCAAATTGGGAGCAGCATCAGAGTAAAATATCGTCAGTTTTTTCCTCTACTATTTGCTACCAGCACACCTTGTTGTGAAGATGTTAACTTGATAAATCAGCAGCAACACCCACTCGAACTAAAAATATCAGTTATTTATTTCAAAAAAGCCCTGTTCCCCCCTCTCTGGTTAGTATCTTTAACAGCTTGTTATTGCCCAGCGAGGAATGATAGAACCATACCTATTGCCGGACTGGCGGGATCCTGGTTCGGAATGACACACGGAAAATGAAACAATCCACTGATTAAGGGACGAATCGATGAATAAGTTGAGCAAAATTGCAGTCAGGACAGCGGTTTCTATGGCTCTGTTCGGATCGGTATCGCTGGCCCATGCGGCGGACACCATCAAGATAGGCATCGCCGGCCCTGTGACCGGCCCGGTCGCCCAATACGGTGACATGCAGTTCACCGGTGGCAAGATGGCGGTCGAACAGATCAACAAGGCTGGCGGTATCGCAGGCAAGCAGATCGAAGCCGTCATCTATGACGATGCCTGCGATCCCAAGCAGGCGGTGGCGATCGCCAACAAGGTGATCAACGACGGGGTCAAGTTCGTGGTCGGCCACCTCTGCTCCGACAATACGCTGCCAGCCTCCGACATCTATGAAGATGAAGGCGTGCTGATGATCACCCCTGCTTCCACCAACCCCAAGATCACCGAACGTGGCTACCAGCTGACCCTGCGCACCATTGGTCTGGACAGCGATCAGGGCCCGACTGCCGCCAAGTACATCATCGAGCAGGTCAAGCCCCAGCGCGTGGCCGTCATCCACGACAAGAAGCAGTACGGTGAAGGCATCGCCTCCAGCGTGAAAGCCTCGCTGGATAAAGCCGGCGTGAAAGTGGTGGCGTTCGAAGGCATCACAGCCGGTGACAAGGACTTCTCCGCCCTGATCGCCAAACTGCAGAAAGAGAACGTCGACTTCATCTACTACGGCGGCTATCACCCCGAGCTGGGTCTGATCCTGCGCCAGGCGGCCGAAAAAGGGCTCAAGGCCAAGTTCATGGGTCCGGAAGGGGTAGGTAACAAGGACATCTCCGCCATCGGTGGCCCGGCTTCAGAAGGCCTGCTGGTCACCCTGCCGAACAAATACGATCTGGTGCCGGCCAACGCCCCGCTGGTCGCCGCGTTCAAGGCCAAGGGACAGGACTCTTCCGGTCCCTTCGTCTGGACCACCTACGCTGCGGTGCAAACCCTGGCGGCCGGTATCGCCAAGGCCGGTGAAGATGACCCGGCTGCCGTCGCTGCCGCCATCAAGGCCACGCCGATCGAGACCGTCATGGGTACCCTGAGCTGGGCACCGAGTGGCGACCTGAAAGGCTTTGAATTCGGTGTGTTCCAGTGGCACGCCGACGGTACCTCCACTCAAGTCAAATAATCTGCCGGTCGGGGTGACGTGAGTCACCCCTCCCTTCTTGCGGGCAAGCACAGGGAACGTAGTATGTCCGAACACCTCCTTTACCTGGTTCAGCAACTGTTGAACGGGTTAACCATAGGTAGCACCTATGCGTTGATCGCCATCGGCTACACCATGGTCTATGGCATCATCGGCATGATCAACTTCGCCCACGGCGAGGTTTACATGATCGGCTCCTATGTCGCCTTTATGGTGATGGCCGGGCTCATGATGATGGGCATCGACAGCACCTTCCTGCTGCTGGGAGGCGCCTTCCTGGTCAGCATCATCATTACGGGAACCTATGGCTGGACCATAGAGCGGGTCGCCTATCGCCCGCTGCGGGGCGGCAATCGCCTCATCCCCCTCATCTCCGCCATCGGCATGTCGATCTTCTTGCAAAACATGATGCGAATGGCTCAGGGCTCGCGGGATATCGCCATGCCCACTCTGATCTCCGGGGGCTGGACCCTGGGTGGAGAAGACGGCTTTCAGGCCAGCCTCTCCTACATGCAGCTCATCATCTTCGTGGTGACCTTCATCACCATGCTGGCACTCACCCAGTTCATCGGCCGATCCCGCATGGGACGTGCCTGCCGGGCCTGTTCGGAAGATATCAAGATGGCCAACCTGCTGGGGATTGATACCCATGTGGTCATCTCCATCACCTTCGTGCTTGGGGCCACCCTGGCCGCCGTCGCTGGCGTATTGCTCGGCATGTACTACGGCGTCATCAATCCCTATCTCGGCTTTATGGCCGGGCTGAAAGCCTTCACCGCGGCTGTCTTGGGCGGCATCGGCAGCATACCCGGCGCCGTGCTCGGTGGCCTGCTGCTGGGGGTGGTTGAAGCCCTCACCGCTGGCTATCTCAGCACCGAATACAAGGATGTGATGGCCTTCGTCCTGCTGATCGGTGTCTTGCTGTTCATGCCCACCGGCATTCTGGGTCGTCCGGAGGTCGAAAAAGTATGAAACATCAATTTATTCATGCCTGCATCGCCAGCCTGGTGCTGATGGTGCTCTCCTTCTGGTTGCTTGGCTTTCGGCTCGAGACGGAAGGCAGCCAGTTGCTGGTCGTGAGCCGCCTCGACATATCGCTGGCCTGGCTGGTGGGCGGGGCGGCACTGGTGTTCTGGTTCCAGCTGTTGCGTGGCCAGATCGGCAGGTTGTTTCAGGCCTCCATCAGCGGCTTCTCCACCGGTTTCACCAAGCTGGTGCTGCCAAGCCCGGAAGAGGCGCCACGGCTCTACAATGTCACCGCCATTCTGGTGCTGCTGTTTGCGGTGAGCTGGCCCTTCATGGCCTCTCGCGGTGCCATCGATCTGGCGACCCTGGCGCTGATTTACATCATGCTGGGGCTGGGGCTCAACGTGGTGGTCGGTCTGGCTGGCCTGCTGGATCTGGGCTATGTGGGCTTTTACGCCGTCGGCGCCTACAGCTATGCCCTGCTCAACACCTATTTCGGCCTGAGCTTCTGGGAGTGCCTGCCCATAGCGGGGCTGATGGCCGCCACCTTCGGCTTTTTGCTCGGCTTCCCGGTATTGCGGCTACGGGGGGACTATCTGGCCATCGTCACCCTGGGCTTTGGCGAGATCATCCGCATCCTGCTCAACAACATGACCAGCCTGACCGGCGGCCCGAACGGCATCTCCGGCATTCCCAAGCCGACCCTGGCTGGACTGGAATTCAACCGTACCGTCAAAGATGGGGGCTTTGGTACCTTCCACGACTTCTTTGGCATCGCCTACAACGCCAACCACAAGGTGATCTTCCTCTATCTGATGGCACTGGTGCTGGTTGTCGCCACCCTGTTCGTCATCAATCGCCTGCTGCGCATGCCGCTGGGCCGAGCCTGGGAAGCGCTGCGGGAAGACGAAATCGCCTGCAAGTCCCTGGGGCTGAACCCCACCATCATCAAGCTGACCGCCTTCACCATAGGCGCCACCTTCGCGGGGTTCGCCGGCAGTTTCTTCGCCTCCCGTCAGGGGTTTATCAGCCCTGAATCCTTCGTCTTCATCGAGTCGGCCATAGTGCTCGCCATCGTCGTGCTGGGCGGCATGGGCTCCCAGATAGGGGTGGTACTGGCGGCCATCGTCATGACGGTGCTGCCGGAGCTGGCCCGTGAATTCAACGAGTACCGCATGCTGATGTTCGGCCTCTTGATGGTGTTCATGATGATCTGGCGGCCACAAGGACTGCTGCCGATGACCAGACCTCACCTGGAGCTACAAAAATGAGCGCGAATCAGAAGAAGTTGTTGGAAGTCTCTGATCTGTCGATGCGCTTTGGTGGACTGCTCGCAGTCAACGGCGTCAAGCTGGATGTCGACAGGGGGGAGGTCATCTCCATCATAGGGCCGAACGGCGCGGGCAAGACCACAGTCTTCAACTGCCTGACCGGCTTCTACCGCCCGAGCGGCGGCACCATCCGCTACAAGGGCGAGGAGATCCAGGGGCTGCCCGGTCACCTCATAGCGCGCAAGGGAATTGTGCGCACCTTCCAGCATGTGCGGCTGTTCAAGGAGATGACGGCGGTGGAGAACCTGCTGGTTGCCCAGCACAGGCACCTCAACACCGGCTTTATCGCCGGTCTGTTCAAGACAGCGGCCTTTCGCCGTGCCGAGCAGGAGGGGCTGGAACAGGCCGCCTTCTGGCTGGAGAAGGTAGGGCTCAAGGATCTCGCCAATCGGGCTGCCGGCAACCTGGCTTATGGTCAGCAGCGCCGCCTCGAGATCGCCCGCTGCATGGCGACCCGGCCCGACCTGCTGATGCTGGATGAACCGGCCGCCGGCCTCAACCCGAACGAAACCGATGAGCTCAACGATCTCATCATCAGCCTGCGGGACGAATTCGGCGTCTCCGTGCTGCTGATTGAGCACGACATGAAGCTGGTGATGGGCATCTCCAACCGCATCTTCGTGGTCAATCAGGGGACACCGCTGGCCCACGGCAAGCCGGATGAGATCCGCAACAATCCGGCTGTGATCAAGGCCTATCTGGGCGAGTCGTAAGGAACACAAAAGATGTTAGAACTTCGCAACGTATCGACCCACTACGGCAAGATCCAGGCGCTGCACGACGTCAGCGTCGAGGTAAAAGAGGGGGAAATCGTCACCCTGATCGGCGCCAACGGTGCCGGCAAGACCACCTTGTTGATGACGCTGTGCGGCGAGCCCAAACCCAGCAGCGGCAGCATCTGGTTCGAGGGGGAGCAGATAAGCTCCCTCAGCACGGCCCGCATCATGCGCAAGGACATAGCCGTGGTGCCGGAGGGGCGCCGCATCTTCGCCCGCCTGACGGTGGAGGAGAACCTGCTGATGGGCGCCTTCTTCGTCGACAAGGAAGAGCAGCACGGCCTGCTGGATCAGGTGTTCACCCTGTTCCCCCGCCTGCACGAGCGACTGCAGCAAAGGGCCGGCACCATGTCCGGCGGCGAGCAGCAGATGCTGGCCATAGGCCGCGCCCTCATGAGCAAGCCGCGCCTGCTGTTGCTGGACGAACCCTCGCTGGGGCTGGCCCCCATCGTCATCCAGCAGATCTTCGACACCATAGAGCAGCTGCGCCAAAAAGGGATGACCATTTTTCTGGTGGAGCAGAACGCCAACCAGGCGCTCAAGCTGGCCGACCGGGGCTATGTGCTGGAAAACGGCCACGTGGTGCTGCAAGACTCGGGGGCTGCCCTGCTGGCCAACCCGGCCGTTCGGCAGGCCTACCTGGGTGGTTAACCCATGAGCAGGGCCAGGGCGGAGGCGGATCACCACAGCTTCTGGCGTGACCCTGCCCTGCCGTTCATAGAGGCGCGAGCGGTGCAGGATGGCCGCCGCGTCTGCTATGAAAAACACAGCCACGCCCATTTCTCCATTGGCGCCATCACGGGTGGTCACAGTCACTATCTCAACCAGCACACAAAACAGGAGGTCAACACAGGCACCCTGGTACTGATGAACCCGGAAGAGGTACATGCCTGCAACCCCATCGCCGATCACCCCTGGTCTTATCTGATGTTCTACCTCGATACCGACTGGCTGCGCGGCCAGCAGGAGGAAGCCGGGCTGGGGGCCCATTTTCGCCCCTTCGACATGACGGCCAGTCGGGATCCCGTGCTGTATGCAGGTTTGCTGCGCCTCTATCGTACTTTGCAAGATGACCAGCAAGATCGCCTCGCCAAGGAGGTCGTCTGTCACCAGTTCAGCCACCAGCTGCTGGCAAGGCTCACGCCCGCCAGATGGAGCGAGCCACCGCCCCTGCATCTGAGGCGCGCCGCCGAGCTGATAAAGGAAGAGTATGCGACGACCCTCACCTTGCAGCACCTAAGCACAGTCGCCGGGCTGACCCCATCCCACTTGGTGCGAGTATTCAGCCGCCATTACGGCATGACCCCGCACGCTTACCTGCTCAACCAGCGGATACGCCAGGCACGAACCTTGCTCGCTCAGGGACGGCCCCTGGTCGAGGTGGCATTGGCGACGGGCTTCTCCGATCAGGCCCACTTCCAGCGCCAGTTCAAGCGGCTGGTCGCCGCGACCCCGGGTCAATACCAGTCGCAGAGCCTTCCTCAAGGTTCCAGAACAAGGTAACCGGCACAGAGCAACAGCAACATGGCCATCGCCCGGTTGAACCAGCGCAAGCGGTGAGGCGAGAGCAAAGCTGCCTGCAGACAGCTGCCGACATAGGCCCAACAAGCGATAGAAACCAGACAGATCACCAGATAGAGGCTGGTAAACCACACTATCTGGCCCACATCGCCCACGGCTCCATAGGCCCCCATCCCCATGCTGGCCGCCAGCCAGGCCTTGGGATTGAGCCACTGCATCAGGGCGCCGTATAAAAAAGCGGGTGGCGTGCCGCCTTCACGCTCTATCTCTCCGCTGTCCATCATCAGCAGCCAGGCCATGTAGCACAGGAAGAGGATGCCTCCCCAGCGGATGCCACCGAGCGCCACTGGCCAGTGCGACAGGGCTGCGCCAAGACCCAGCCCCATCAGCAGCAACAACAGGATGAAACCCAGGGTGGCCCCCACCACATGGCGCAGGCTGGCGCGAAAACCATATTGCGCCCCCGCACTGAGGGCGACCAGATTGACCGGCCCCGGAGAGATGGACATGGCCAGGGCAAACCCGGCCATGGATAACAACAGACTCATTTCCATGGATAATGCTCGTTGAAGATATCGAGATCTCACCCTACCCATGAGCCTGGTTCTGATATTGAAGAAAATTGCGATCTTCCCGGCGGGACGACCGGACACATTGCGGGCTTAGCACCAGCGCAGGCTTGCGGTAAACTGGCCTCCAGTTACCTATTCGCAGGACATGCAAATGGACCAGTTTGCCCATATCAGTGCCCATGATGCCCACCAGAAGCTCGCTACCGGTGAAGCCCGCCTCGTGGATATTCGCGATCCCCAATCCTTCGAGGCAGCCCATGCGGTCGGTGCCTTCCACCTCACCAACGGCACCCTGGTGCGCTTCATGGACGAGGTGGACTTCGACACCCCTGTCATCGTGATCTGCTATCACGGCAACAGCAGCCAGAGCGCTGCCCAGTACCTGCTGCAGCAGGGGTATGACGAAGTCTACAGCCTGGATGGCGGCTTCGAGGCGTGGCGCCGGGAGTTTCCCATCGAGGCAGGCGACGCATGATCCAACTGCTGGTGCTCGACAACGCCCGCATGGCCCAGGCGCTGGTGGACTATCTCGCCACCCTCGGCATCTCGTGCGAGCTGACCCAGTCAGAGCTCGGCGTCTCGGTCTGGCTGGCGGATGAGCAGCGCCTCGCCCAGGCCCAGCTGGAGGTAAAGCGATTCCTGGCCGATCCGTCCCATCCCCGCTACATGGAGGCCTCCTGGCAGTCAGGTCAGGCGGATGCCCGCATCGATTACAGCAAGGGGATGACGGATCCCGTCACCGATTTCCTCCATCAGGCGGGACCCCTGACCCTGGTGGTGATCATCGCCTGTCTGGCCATCTATGCCCTGGATGCCATCGGCCTGCCCATCTTCGACGAGCTGGCGTTCCACCCGACCCTGGCCCAGTTCACCGACTGGCAGGCGTGGCGTTACTTCACCCCGGCCTTTATCCACTTCTCGATACTGCATCTGGTGTTCAACCTGCTCTGGTGGTGGTATCTGGGGGGCCAGATAGAGCAACGCCTCGGCAGCGGCAAGCTGCTGGTCCTGTTGCTGGTGGGGGCGGCCCTGCCCAATATCGCCGAGTTCTTCGTCAGCGGACCGCTGTTTGGCGGCCTCTCCGGTGTTGTCTATGCCCTGCTGGGCTACTGCTGGCTGCGCAGCAAACTGCAGCCGGCCTGCGGTCTCACCCTGCCACCGGCCCTGATGGGTTTCATGCTGTTCTGGCTGGTGCTCGGCTTCTTCGACATGCTCAGCACCAGCACCGCCAACATGGTTCTTCTGGTGGGCCTGCTGGTAGGTCTGCTGCAAGGCTGGCTGGACAGACACCACCAGCCTGCCTGACGGCCGGACCTCGCCCCGGTCGCAGAAACGAAAACGCCGCCCCAAGGGGCGGCGTTTTTTTATGGTCTGCAGCGTTATTGCTTGAGCAGAGAACTGTCGGTGACCTGCACCGCAGTACCGCCACTCATAAAGAAGCTGCCGAACTGGGTCTGCATCTCGGTAGTGACGGCGCCGGTCGGGTCGAAGTTCTCGTCCGGTGCCAGCAAGGAGCTGTGACCGCCAGCCACGAAACGAGCCGCATGGTGGTTGGCTGCGCCGGTGGCGGTCAACGGTTGCAGGGCCAGCAGCTTGAACAGCGGCTCTGTGCCCCCCAGCGGAGCGGACGCTATGCTGTTCGGGATCACCTGATCCGACAGGCTCAGGGCACCGTCACCCACTATCTCGGTGGCAAACAGCGGGAAGTCCGCCTTGATGCCGCTGGCGAGGTTGATCGGATCCGCCGAATCCAGTACCGACTGGGCCGCAAAGCTGTAGCTCTGCAGCGTGCTGGCTGCGGCCGCCTGAGTGGTTGCACCCAGGCTAGGCAGGAACTCGTTGACGAAGCAGGTTGGCACTGCCGTCTGGCAGTTGGGCGCATAGGCGGTGAAGGCCGCCTTCAGCTCGGCACTGCCACCTGTCAGCACGCCCATCTTGATGGTCGGGCCGAAGGTCGGCGAGTTCAGCAACAGCGGTGCTATGCCGCCACCCGGCATGGCCAGACCACCGGTATCGAACTTGAACAGGGCGTCCGCCGTCGGGTTGCCGATCGGCTGGTTGGCAACCGCCAGCAGGTTGGCCCCTGCGATGGCGCCCAGGGAGTGCCCCAGGAAATGTACCTTGAGATTGCCGGCACTGCCGATGGCGTTCTGGCTATTGGCCAGACCCACCGCCATGCGCAGACCCAGCAGATCCGCCACGCTCTGTTTCAGGTTGTCCCGCGCCACTGTCAGGTAGCTCAGGTTCAGATACGGCGTCGGATTGTCGGAGGTAGTCACCGTATCCATACTGCCACTCAAGGCGAAGCCACGTTCACCGTGCAGCGGATGATCGATCACCACCACTGCGACATTTTTGCTGGCCGTGATGCCAGCGCCAATCTGCCCCAGTGCCAGCGCATAGGCGTTCTCTTTCACCGAGGTGACGCCGTGCTGATAGATGATCACATCGGTGATATTGGCCAGCGGCGCTGCCGCGAAGATCCGCATCGGCACTGACTGGACCTCTTCCAGCGCAGGCAGCGGATTGAAGCGACCAATGTTCTGCTCGGCATCCAGCGGCTTGCCGCCGGAGGTGAGGGTCACCCCGACCAGCTTGCTCGCCTCGGCCAGCAACTCGCTCTGACGAGTCGGATCGGCCATCAACTCTGCCAGCAGGGCCGGATCCACACCCGCGCCCACCAGACCGGCGATCACTTCGCTGTCAGATGCCTTCAGCGCATTGGCGATGGCGTACAGGCTGGGGATGGCACCGTGCCAGGACTGGGTCTTGGCTTTGTCCCATGAACCGGCGGTCGCCGGTGAGGAGAGGAAATAGGGCAGTTTGACCGTACCGGTGTAGACCTTCGTCATGCCGGCGATGCCGGTCAGCGTCGGGCTGGCGGCAACGGCGGCGGCAATGGCATCCTTCTGCTCCTGCGGCAGGAACTGCTCATTGTCCAGCTGGGTCAGGAAGTCATCGTTGCCGGTCACGGCCAGGGTATAGGTGCCGGGCAGGCTGGTATTGCCCAACGCATCCTGCTTCCATACCTTGGCGGCATCCAGCCCCTGCAACACGACAGATGCAGCGGCGCCTTTCACGGCCACCAGCACATCGGCGCCTGACTGGGTACCGAACCAGTCGGAGAAGATCACGTGATCCGTGGCGATACCCGTTGCCGCCTTGAACAACCCTTCCTGCAGCGCGATCAGACCATTGATGGTCTGCTCCTGCGCATTGCTGCCCGCGTTGTTCTTGTAGTTGCTGTAGTCGCTACCTGCCCGTACCGGGCTGCCGGTGCTGTCTTTCAGCGAATCGGTGGCCACTATCATGTAGTAGGAAGAGGGATTGAGCGGCTTGAGCGGCACCAGATTCAACTTGCCAGCCGATGCGGCCACCACGAAATCCACCCCGTAGGTCAGCACCTTCTTCACGCCATTCGGGCGCAGCGCAGCGCTGTCGAAGGCAAGCTCCAGCAGGTAGAGCGGTGCCACAGAGGCACTGAACTCGGCCGCAGTCGGTGCCTGAACCTGAATGCCGGACGAGGTGACAGGTACGATCTGGATAGCCTGGGTCGTGGACCAGCCATCCAGCGTTGACATGGCAGAGACCGGATTGGAGAGATCTGCCGTCTCGGTAGAGAACTTCAGGGTGCCATCGCTGGCCCGTGCCGCCAGGGCACTGGGGCGCACCGCATTGGAACCGGTCAACAGATAGTCGAGATAGCTTGAGGTATCGCCTTTGTTATCGTCACTGCCACCACAGCCAGCCAACAGGGCACTGACAACTGCGGCATAAATTAGCTTCTTTTTCATATCCTTATCTCTTTTTAGTTGTTATCCATGATGTGCTGACGGGGGAGGGTGAAAACCCGACCGAACCATCTTAACAGCAACGCAACAATTGTTAAGCGTCTGGTCGGTCATCTGATCTGCTTTTTTTGTGTACAACATCAAGGAATTGGAATAGAAACGGGACTCGATAGGTTAACAGCTTCATTCCGGATACCAGACCCGACCAGCACGCCCTGCGCTCCTGATGGCAAAAAGCCACCCCGATCTCGGCAAAGGGGATGAATTGTCGGTAGAATGGCGCCATTGCTTAAGGAGAATCACATGATCGACCCGAAGAAACTGGAAGAGATCGCCAAACAGGTGCACAACTCCCTGCCGCCCGGCATTCGCAGCATGGGTGAAGAGGTTGAAAAGAAGATCCGTCAGGTGCTGCAGTCTCAGCTCAACAAGCTGGATCTGGTCAGTCGCGAAGAGTTTGACGTGCAGACCAAGGTGTTGCTGCGCACCCGTGAGAAGCTGACGGCCCTCGAGGCCAAGCTGGCGCAGCTGGAACAGCAGTTTGGTGCCAAGGGCGAATAACCCGGCCGTCGCCGCTGGCCCGCACAGCACATAAAGCAAACCCCAGCCTGGCTGGGGTTTGTTGTTTCTGGCTCGCCGAAGAGCAGCCGGCAGGGTCGATTAGCGAAGCGTAATCGGCCGACATATACGACTGCCGCCGGTTTGATACCTACCGATTCGCATGCTGAGCTCAGATGAACTCGTAGGCGTCGCCGAAGATGCGCTCAGGCTCTGCACCGAGGATCTTGAACTCCTCCCGCGCCGCACCCGCCATCTCGAAACGGCCAGCTACATAGATGTCGTAGTCATGCAGACTGACGAAATCATCCATGATGGCCTTGTGCACCAGCCCGCTCTTGCCGGTCCAGCCGCTTTCCGGCTCCTGCACCACGGGGATGAAGGTCAGCGGTGCATAATCGCTCGCCCACTGCTGCATCTGCTCCAGTTCGTAGAGCCAGTGGGCCTGACGCACACCCCAGTAGAAGAACACAGGACGCTTGCTGCCGGTATCGATCAGATACTCCAGGATGGAGCGGGCATAGGAGAAGCCGGTGCCACCCGCCATCAGGATCAGTGGGCGCGGCGACTCTTCCCGCAGGAAGGCCTTGCCTGCCGCCAGTTCAACCTCTATTTCCCCCTGCTCGCGCATACGGGCCAGCACCTGGCCTGCGTAGGCATTCTCCGGGGTTGCACCGATTTGCAGCTCCAGCACACCGGGGCGAGTCGGTGAGTTGGCGATGGAGAAAGGACGCTTGTCCGAATCACTCATCACCACCAGCAGATACTGACCGGGTTTGAAGCTGATCTCTTGCAGCGGCGTCAGGGCCACGTGCCAGATGGTGTCGACATATTCGCGCAGTTCCTCTACGCGGCACTTGATACGTTGCATTCTTATCCTTGTGACGGGCTCGCTCGGCCCGCTTTCGCTCATTGATTCACTGTGGACTGACGACCAGTGCATCTGGTCAGGTTCCCCGAGCATACCCAATTCCGCCCGGAGATCCTCAACCTTTTGCACCATGGCAGCCGTGTTTAGCCGAGAATATTCAGCTCGGCCCAGATGGAATCCACCTTCTGCTTCACCGCTTCGTCCTGGACTATGGGCTGACCCCATTCACGGTTGGTCTCCCCCGGCCACTTGTTGGTGGCATCCAGCCCCATTTTGGAACCCAGACCCGACACAGGCGAGGCAAAGTCGAGATAGTCGATGGGAGTGTGTTCGATCAGAGTGGTGTCACGGGCAGGGTCCATCCGGGTGGTGATGGCCCAGATCACATCCTTCCAGTCACGGGCGTTGATGTCGTCGTCACAGACGATAACGAACTTGGTGTACATGAACTGGCGCAGGAAGGACCAGACACCCAGCATCACCCGCTTGGCATGGCCGGGATAACGCTTCTTGATGGTGACCACCGCCATCCGGTAGGAACATCCTTCCGGCGGCAGGTAGAAGTCCACGATTTCGGGGAACTGCTTTTGCAGCAGTGGCACGAACACTTCGTTCAATGCCACCCCCAGCACGGCAGGCTCATCGGGTGGACGGCCAGTGTAGGTGCTGTGATAGATGGCATCGCGGCGCATTGTCATGTGAGTGATGGTAAAGACCGGGAACTCGTCCACCTCGTTGTAGTAACCGGTGTGATCCCCATAGGGTCCTTCCGGCGCCAACTCGCCCGGCTCCAGATAACCTTCCAGCACGATTTCAGCGCTGGCGGGTACTTCCAGATCGCAACTGAGGGCCTTTACCACCTCGGTGCGGCTACCACGCAGCAGACCGGCAAACGCATACTCCGAGAGGGAGTCGGGCACAGGGGTCACAGCACCGAGTATGGTTGCAGGATCGGCGCCAAGCGCCACCACCACGGGGAAACGCTCCCCCGGGTGGGCTTCCTGCCACTCGCGAAAATCGATGGCGCCACCGCGATGATCGAGCCAGCGCATGATCAGCTTGTTCTTGCCGATCTTCTGCTGGCGGTAGATACCGAGGTTCTGGCGCTTCTTGTAGGGGCCGCGAGTAATGGTGAGACCCCAGGTGACCAGGGGCGCCACATCACCGGGCCAGCAGTGCTGGATCGGGATCTGGTCCAGATCGACCGCCTCCCCTTCCAGCACCAGTTGCTGGCAAGGGGCGGAGGAGAGCCGCTTGGTCGGCATGTTGAGCACCTGCTTGAAGATGGGCAGCTTCTCCATCAGCTCCTTGAGCCCACGGGGCGGCTCGGGCTCCTTCAGGTAGGAGAGCCAGGTGCCCACCTGGCGCAGGGCGCCGACGTTGGGCTGGCCCATTCCCATGGCGACCCGATCCGGGGTGCCGAACAGGTTGGTCAGCACCGGCATGGAGTAGCCTTTGGGATTCTCGAACAGCAGGGCCGGGCCACCCGCACGCAGGGTGCGATCGCTGATTTCGGTCATCTCCAGATAGGGATCTATCTCGCGAGTGATGCGCTTTAGTTGTCCGTTTTGTTCCAGCTGCGCGATGAAATCACGCAAATCCTTGTATTTCATGCAGGTACCCTACCGGGTTCAGGAGGTGCCGCATTATAACCCTGGCTGGGCAGCGGGTGTACCCGTATCAGGCAGCATCACTGAACTCGAATGGCGCTTTTCCTGTCGGGTGAGCCGATCAGCGAACTGGGCAAGCAACCTGGGTTCATCCATCTGCAGCAAGAGGCTGGCGACCTGACCGCTGTAATGGCGATTGCCAAGCTCGGCCAGCAGGAATTGCTGCGCCGCCTCGGGCAAGGGGGAGAGCTGGCTGAGCTGGTGCAAGGCTGGCTGTTTCAGGCGACTGTTGCGGCTGGCGGCGATCAGCAGGCTGCTTGCATCCTGACCCTGGTGAAAGCGAGCCACGCTTTTCAGGGCGGCCACGCTGTCGTGATCCACAGGTTGACGCCACAGCTTTAGATAGAGAGCGCTATCACCGGTGCGTTCGACCAGTTGTCGCAGCAGCTGGTTATCGGGCAGGAAAATGTTCATGGCGGCAAGTCGATGGGCTTCACGCTGCAAAACAGAAGCAGGCTGCTGATCGAGCACCGCCAGCAGCGCCTCTTGCTGCAAGGCCAGTTCAGGGTTGCGGCTGTTGTATATCTGCTTGAACTGGAAGCTGTCCTGCGCCAGCAACTGGCGATAATTGCCCTGCCAGGCCTGTTGTTGCCAGCGGTTCAGCACCAGCCGCGCCGCAGCGGCAAAATCGTAGGCGGGCAGCTGGACCAGAAAGCCATCCACCTCTTTTTCTACCAGCCATCGGGGTGCCTTGACCGCCTGGGCGCGCACCCAGGCAAGCTGCTCCGGGGTACTGGCCCCGGAAGTCTTGTCGAGGGTGGCCAGCAGCTGGCACAGCAGATATTCCCGCTGGCCCACGGCCAGGGAGTCCAGCAGCGCATCGATGGCCGCAAACTGCCCCTGCTGCAATCGGCCAGCCAGAAAATCGAGATGGCCCTGCAATCCTTCATCGGCCACCAGCGCAGCCCTGGGTGGGGAAGGAGGCGAGGCATGTGCCGGCAAGGCCATCAAGCAGCCCAGCCATATCCAGAATACAAGCTTCATGACGTCCCTATCCTTGTGACATCGAGGTTTCATACTACTCAGGCGACCGGAAAATAGATAAACAAAAACCGCGACATGAGCCGCGGTTTTTCATTTTCCGACCAGATTACTTCTGCTGACGCCGCATGGAGTCGAAGAATTCGTCGTTGGTCTTGGTGGCCGCCAACTTGTCGATCAGGAACTCTATGCTGTCGATCTCACCCATGGGATGAATGATCTTGCGCAGGATCCACATCTTCTGCAGCTCATCGCCGGTGGTCAGCAACTCTTCCTTCCGGGTGCCGGAACGGGTGATGTCGATGGCCGGGTAGATGCGCTTCTCGGCAATCTTGCGCGAGAGGTGCAGTTCCATGTTGCCGGTACCCTTGAACTCTTCGTAGATAACCTCGTCCATCTTGGAGCCGGTATCCACCAGCGCTGTCGCTATGATGGTCAGGCTGCCGCCTTCCTCAACATTGCGAGCGGCGCCAAAGAAGCGCTTGGGTCTGTGCAGAGCGTTGGCATCCACACCACCTGTCAGTACCTTGCCGGATGACGGGATGACAGTGTTGTAGGCGCGAGCCAGACGGGTGATGGAGTCCAGCAGGATGACCACATCCTTTTTGTGCTCGACCAGACGCTTGGCTTTCTCGATCACCATATCGGCAACTTGAACGTGACGGGAAGCAGGCTCGTCGAAGGTGGAAGCGATCACTTCACCCTTCACCATGCGTTGCATCTCGGTCACTTCTTCCGGACGCTCGTCGATCAGCAGGACGATCAGTTCACAGTCCGGGTGGTTGTAGGCGATGCTCTGGGCGATGTTCTGCAACAGCATTGTCTTACCGGCCTTGGGCGGCGCCACGATCAGGCCACGCTGGCCTTTACCGATGGGGGAAGCCAGGTCCAGCACACGGGCTGTGATATCTTCGGTAGAACCGTTACCCCGTTCCATGCGCAGACGTTCGTTGGCATGCAGGGGGGTAAGGTTTTCAAACAGGATCTTGTTGCGGACGTTTTCCGGACGGTCGTAGTTGACCTCGTTGACCTTGAGCAGCGCGAAATAACGTTCGCCCTCTTTCGGTGGCCGGATTTTGCCGGAAACAGTATCGCCGGTTCGCAGGTTGAAACGGCGGATCTGGCTCGGGGAGACATAAATATCGTCCGGGCCAGCCAGATAGGAGCCATCTGCACTACGCAGGAAGCCAAAACCGTCGGTCAGGATTTCCAGCACACCGTCGCCAAAGATATCCTCGCCACCCTTGGCGTGCGCCTTGAGGATTGCGAAAATAATATCTTTCTTGTGCGCCCGAGCCAGATTTTCTAACCCCATGGATTCGCCAAGCTTTACCAGCTCGGACACAGGAGTGTTCTTTAATTCAGTCAGATTCATAGTGGTGAAAGTCTGTAAGCAAGGATTGAAATGAGGAGACAGTCTGCTGGATTGATGCTGATCGGATTTGACTTGCCAGGCTGCTGCTAAGCAAAGAGTCAGGCAAAAAGGTTAGCAAACGAACGATAAGCTAGCACCAATCGGGATGAGCGTCTAGGTGATAAAACACAAGGAGCGCATTATTGCAATGCGCTCCTTTTTGATTATTACAGGTTAACGTCCAGAAACTCTTTCAGCTGAGTCTTGGACAGGGCGCCGACCTTGGTCGCAGCCACTTCGCCATTCTTGAACAGCAAGAGGGTCGGAATACCGCGAATGCCATACTTGGGCGGCGTGTCGGCGTTATGATCGATGTTCAATTTCGCCACTGTCACACGACCGGCATACTCTTGGGCGACTTCGTTCAGGATAGGGGCAATCATCTTGCACGGACCACACCATTCGGCCCAGAAGTCGACCAGAACGGCGCCATCGGCTTTGATTACATCTGCCTCGAAGCTGGCATCGCTCAGCTGAACAATCTTGTCACTCATCTCCAACTCCAGTCAGTAATTAAGGCTTTATTGACGTATCAACAAAGGCAATAGTTGCCCTATTTGAAATGATCCTGTTTATTATTGCAAGCCTAACCTGATAACCTACCGCCATGAGCAAAACACACTTAACGACCGAAAAATTCGCCCAAATGGGCCTCGAACCCGAAGTTCTGGCTGGTCTGGAATCAAAGGGATTTCACTATTGCACGCCCATCCAGGCGCTGTCTCTGCCACTGCTGGTAGAAGGTCATGACCTCGCCGGTCAGGCTCAGACAGGGACCGGCAAGACCATTGCCTTCCTGGCCGCGACATTCAACTATTTGCTGACCCACCCGCTGAGCAATCCCCGTCTGGTTAACCAACCCAGAGCCATCATAATGGCGCCCACCCGGGAACTGGCAGTACAGATCTACAACGATGCCGACACCATTTCCGCATCCACCGGCCTGAAACTCGGCCTCGCCTACGGTGGCGAAGGTTACGACAAGCAGCTGGCCGTGCTGGAGCAGGGCGTCGACATCCTGATCGGCACCACGGGTCGCATCATCGACTACTTCAAGTCCAAGGTGATCGATCTGAGCAACATTCAGGTCGTGGTGCTGGATGAAGCGGATCGCATGTTCGATCTGGGTTTCATCAAGGACATCCGCTTCCTGTTCCGTCGTATGCCTGCCCCGACCGAGCGTCTGAGCATGCTGTTCTCCGCCACCCTCTCCCTGCGGGTGCAGGAGCTGGCCTACGAACACATGAACCACCCGGAACATGTGCAGATAGAGCCGGAGCAGATGACCGGCATCCGCATTCAGGAGGAGCTGTTCTACCCCTCCAACGAAGACAAGATGCTGCTGTTGCTCTCCCTGATGGAAGAAGAGTGGCCGGAAAAAGCCATCGTCTTCGCCAACACCAAGCATGTCTGTGAAGACGTGCATGCGTGGCTGGAGAATGACGGCCACCGCGTCGGTCTGCTGACCGGTGACGTGCCGCAGAAGAAGCGGATGAAGATCCTGGAAGACTTCACCAAGGGTGCGCTCGATATTCTGGTCGCCACCGACGTCGCCGCCCGTGGTCTGCACATTCCTGATGTGACCCACGTCTTCAACTACGACCTGCCCGACGATGCCGAAGACTATGTACACCGTATCGGTCGTACCGGTCGTGCCGGCAAGAGCGGTCACTCCATCAGCCTGGCCTGTGAAGACTATGCCTTCAACCTGCCGGCCATCGAGGAGTACATCCACCACCCGATCCCGGTCAGCAAATATGACCGTGAAGCGCTGCTGGATGACGTGACTGCCCCGAAACGGGTCGTTCGCAACCGTCAGCCGGTGAACCGCAACATGCGGGATCGCCAGGGCGGTGGCAACAGCAACAACCGTCGTCGTCCGCCACGCAAGAGCTGAAGGACAGGCCCAGTTGCACAACTCGCCTCTCTATGCCGCCATTGACCTCGGCTCCAACAGCTTTCACATGCTGGTGGTGCGCGAGGTCGCCGGTGCCCTGCGCACCGTCACCAAGGTCAAGCGCAAGGTTCGCCTCGCCGCCGGGCTCGATCCGGAATTTCGTCTCAGCCGTGCCGCCATGGAGCGGGGCTGGGACTGCCTGCGTCTGTTCTCCGAGCAGCTGCAGGACATTCCGGCCGACAATATACGGGTGGTGGGCACGGCCACACTGCGCCTTGCCACCAACGTCGACGAGTTCCTCAGCGAAGCGGAACGGGTACTCAACCACAGCATAGAGATTATCTCTGGCGAGGAAGAGGCCAAGACCATCTACGAAGGTGTCTCCTGGACCTCGGCCGGGGAAGGCAACCGTCTGGTGATCGACATCGGCGGCGCCAGCACAGAGCTGGTGATTGGTGAGCACAGCGAAGCGAAACTGCTCAACAGCCTGCACATGGGCTGCGTCACCTGGCTCAACAACCATTTCGGTGATGGCGAGCTGAGTGAAGCCCGCTTTGCGCAGGCGATTGCCGCCGCCAAGGCGGTGCTGGAGAAGGTGGCGGAAGATTACTGCGTCCTTGGCTGGCGCACCTGCGTTGGCGCCTCCGGTACTGTACAGGCGCTGCAGGAGATCATGCTGGCGCAAGGGAAGAGCGAGCGGGTCACCCTGCCCAAGTTGCAGGAGCTGATGGGTCAGGCCATCGCCTGCGGCAGGCTGGACCGGCTGCAGCTGGAAGGACTGGCGGCCGAGCGGCTGACCGTGTTCCCCTCCGGTCTCGCCATCCTGATCGCCATCTTCGAAACCCTGAACATAGAGAGCATGACCCTGGCGGGTGGTGCCTTGCGCGAAGGGCTTATCTACGGTCTGCTTGGCAACAATCACGACTGCGATGCCCGGGATCGTACCGCCGACAGCCTCATCAGCCGCTATCAGCTGGATAAAGAGCACGCCGAGCGGGTGCGTGACACCGCCATAGAGGCGTTCAATCAGCTGCAACCGGCCTGGCGCCTCTCCAAACGTTACGGTCGGCCTATCCTGCGTTATGCGGCTCTGCTGCACGAGATTGGCCTCTGTATCGAGTACAAGAAGGCCCCGCAACACGCGGCCTACATCATAGACAACATCGACATGCCGGGTTTTACTCCTGCACAGAAGAAGTTGTTGTCGGCCCTGCTGTTCAACCAGCGGGATGAATTCAAGCTGGAAACCCTGGAAAAACAGGGTGCCGTCACGGGTCGTCAGGCGATCCGGTTGGCCCGCATCCTGCGCATCTCGCTGATCCTCTGCATGCGTCGTACCCAGGGCACAGTACCCAACTTCACCCTGCAGGCCGAGGAAGAGGCGTTGACCCTGACCTTGCCCAAGGGGTGGATGGACGAGCACTACCTCCGCGCCAGCGAATTGCGTCTCGAAGTGGAACGCCAACAGAAGATGGGCTGGCCCACCCGCTTGCTGGAAGCCTGACCCAGAAACTTGCTCGTTTGGGAGCCGATCATGCCGGATTACCAACCCATCAGCTGCGATCTCTACGACTGGCTTGAAATTGCCGCCAGCTGGCAATTGCCGGTGACTCTCGCCAGCCGCGATGGCCACCAGTGGGATGACAAGATCCGCACCATCGAAGCCAGCGAGGGTATCGAGTATCTGCTGCTGCACAGTGGCGAGCGACTCAGCCTGGGGGATCTGGCGACCCTGCGCCTGAGCTGGCAAGGGGAAGAGAAGCTGATCCGCTTCGCCCCAACCAACTGAATCCGGTACGAAAAAAGAGGGCCAACCTTGGGTTGGCCCTCTTTTTTAATCAGCGGCTCACACTGGCAGTTAACCCGCCGCCAGCGCTGCCATCACGTAGACATCGAAGCGGTTGCTCTTGGTCTCGATGGCCATGCTGGGCTTGTGCTCGTTGAGCCAGCCTGCGTAGTCGGGGCGCTTCACCACCACCCGCTTGTCCGCCATCCGCAGCGCGGCCGGCAGCAGGGCATCCGCATCGAGATCCGGCCCCACCAGCGACTGGAACACCCGCATCTCTTTCTTCACCAGCGCCGACTTTTGCTTGTGAGGGAACATGGGATCGAGGTAGATGACATCGGGCCGCTCCGGCAACGCCAGCAGGTTGTCCACCGCCGGCCCTTGCAGCAGGCGCATCCGCTCGCTGACCCAGGGACCTATCTCGGGATCCTGTGCCGCCCGCATCAATCCATCCTGCAACAGGGCCGCCACCACAGGGCTGCGCTCAATCAGGGTCACCTTGCAGCCGAGGGAGGCCAGCACGAAGGCGTCTCGGCCGAGCCCGGCGGTGGCATCCACCACGGTAGGCATTGCACCGGCCTTGAGCCCGACCGCCTTGGCAATGGATTGACCGCGCCCGCCGCCAAACTTGCGGCGATGGGCCACCGCCCCTTCCACGAAGTCCACATAAACGGCACCCAGCTTGGGTTCGTCCAACTTGCGCAGCTCCAGCCGCTCAGGCGTAAACACCAGCGCAAACTGGGGGTAGTCGGTCTGGTTCAGCTGGCTGGCCAGCGCGTGTGCCTGCGCGGCCTTGGTGGGGTCTTCGAGGAGGATTTGCATGGTCTTGGCTGCGTTCTAAATTCAATGAGCGGAGTGTATCACAGCCCCTTTATGCGGCTGTAGGGTGTGTCGTATCGGGGCATAATGGCATGGCGAGAACACGCTACAGGCTGACGTTAGCGCTAGAGCTGGTATCGGCTAGCTGATCTGCAGGAACATGCTCTTGTCGTTGAGTTGCAGATATTCGACCAGATCGTCATAGGCCAGCGGGCGGCTGAGCAGGAAACCCTGAGTGAAGGCACACCCCTTCTGGCAGAGGAAGTTGAGCTGCTCGCGGGTCTCCACCCCCTCGATCACCACCTGCATACCGAGGTTGTGCACTATGTTGATGATGCCGTCGAGCAGCAGCCTGTCCTGTTCGTTGAACGGGATATGACGCACGAAGGCCCTGTCAATCTTGACCAGATCCACAGGGAAGTTACGCAGGTAGTTGAGGGCAGAATAGCCGGTGCCGAAGTCGTCGATGGCCAGCTTGCAGCCCGCCTCGCGCAGGGCATCGATCCGCACCCTGTGCTGATCGCTGGTCTCCATCAGCAGAGATTCGGTGATCTCGATGACGATGTCGCAAGGGTCGAGTCCGAAGTGGTGAATCACCTTGAGCCACTCACTCGCTTCCGGATCTATGGTCTGGAACTCCAGGGTGGAGCGGTTGATCGACATCTGCAGGTTCGGAAAGCCGGACTGCTGCAAGCGCGCCAGATCCCGGCATGACTGCCACAGCACCAGCGCACCCAATCCCTGAATGAGCCCCGCTTCTTCCGCCAGTGGAATAAAGTCCGCCGGTGAGACCTGACCCCAGTGCGGGTGATACCAGCGCACCAGTGCCTCCAGCTTGGCCACCCGGCCGCTGCGGTTGTCCCAGATGGGCTGATAGGCCATGGTCAGCTGCTCGAGCTTGATGGCCTCCGCCAGATCCTGCTGCATCTGGTGGCGCTGGCGCACCTCTTCCCGCATGGAGGCGCAGTAGCTGCCCAGCATCCGCCCCTGGCGCTTGGCGGCAAACAACGCCTGCTCCGCGTTGCGCAGCAGCTCGTCGCTCTCGACACCATCCCCCGGGCAGAGGGTGATGCCTATGGTGGCCGTCACATAGAGGTGCTGGTTGGCCAGCATGAAGGGGCGGGCAAAGCCGCCGATCACCTGTTTGGCAAACACCTCGGCCTGACGGCGGTTGACGATGCCGGGCACCAGAAACGCGAACTCGTCGCCGCCGATACGGGCCACCAGATCTTCGGTGCGCACCCGGCTCACCAGCCGATCCGATACCTCGCGCAGCAGGGCATCACCAGCGTGGTGATCCATGCTGTTGTTGACCGCCTTGAAGTTGTTGAGGTCGATCACCATCAGCGCGAAGCGCTCGCCCCGCTCGCAGAAGCGGCTGAGGCAGCGACCAAACAGCCAGCGGTTGGGCAGGCCGGTGAGGTTGTCGTAGTTGGCCTGGGCGGCAATCTTCTGTTCCGCCAGCTTGGTCTGGGAGAGATCGCTGAAAATGCCTATGTACTGGCTGATCTTGCCCCCTTCCCGCAAGGTGCTGATCATCAACTGCTGGGGGTAGAGCTTGCCATTCTTGCGCTTGTTCCACACCTCCCCCCGCCAGACGCCCACCCGCTCCAGCGCATGGTACATGTCGGCATAGAAGGCCTGATCGTGCAGCCCGGATTTGAGCATGCTGGGACGCTGGCCGCACACCTCCTCCCCGCTGTAACCGGTGATCTGCTCGAACGCCGGATTGACCGAGATGATGCGACTGTCGGCATCACACACCAGAATGGCTTCGGAGAGGTTGTCATAGACCCGGTGGGAGAGCTTGAGCTGCTCGGCATGGCGCTTGAGGGGATCGATATTTTCCAGCACAACCATCAGGTAGTCGGGCTGCAAATGTTCATCCCGCACCAGAGTGACGGTCACCCGGCCCCACAGCACCTGGCCATCTCGATGCAGGTAACGCTTCTCCTGAGTGAAGGCTGTGCGCTCGCCACGCTTGAGCTCCGCATAGCAGGAGACGCTGCGCAGCCAGTCTTCTGGGTGGTTGAGCTCGGCGGCGGTACGGTGCAGCAGCTCGCTCTGGCTGTAGCCCAGCATCTTTTCGATGGCCGGGTTGGTCCAGAGGATCTTGCCATCCAGATCCAGCTTGCCGATCCCCACAGGGGCGTGGGACATCATGGTGTGCAGGAAGTGGTGATACTCGGGCTGGCTCTGCACCGGCTGCTGCTGAAACATCAGCGCCAGCTCACGGCCCGCCAGTGGAGCCAGCAGTCGCAACAGCCCCATCACCTTGTCCATGTTGGCGAGCGGCCGTTTGAACAGCACGCTGCAGATGCCGATGGTCTCGCCCTGGGCATTCTTGAGGGCGATCCCCGCATAGGCCTGGATGTGCCAGGCCTGCAACACAGAAGCATGGGGGAACAACTGCTGGACGCGGTCGCTGAACCAGGCTTCCCCCTCTTGCAGGGTGATTTCCCCCGGGGTGGCGCTGACCGGAAAAGTGAAGCTTGTGGTGTCGAGAGATGCCGGATGGGCGGCGTGGACCTTGAAAAACAGCCCCGCTTGATCCCTACCTGAAATCAGGACGAAGTCGGCCCCGATCGCTGCTGCGATTTCACTCACAAAGGTATCGAAATATCCCTGACCACTCGAATGAGACAGATTTGAGATGATTTGATAGACAGACTCGAGTGCTCGCCTCATGGCAAGGTTCTTTCTCTCCCTGGAAGGTAGAACCCGACTCTACTCAAGAGGCGGGGACAGTGCAAACATGCACTCCGCAAGATATTAAAAAGCCTTGAGAAAAGGGACCAAAAGGTCCCTTTTTATCTCAAAAATCACGCGGAGATCGCACTATGCCGCAAAAGTGTACCTGCTTGAAGCTCAAGGCCGCCTGGGGCACTGAGTCTCACGCGGCAATCCCGCTATGGCGCAGCAGAGCATCCACTTGGGGCTCGCGGCCACGGAAGGCTCGGAACAGCTCCATCGGCTCCTTGGAACCGCCCTTCTCCAGGATGTTCTTCAGGAAGGATTGGCCTGTGGCCGGATTGAAGATCCCCTCCTCCTCGAAGCGGGAGAAGGCATCTGCCGACAACACTTCGGCCCATTTATAGCTGTAGTAACCCGCCGCATAGCCGCCCGCAAAAATGTGGGAGAAGCTGTGCTGGAAACGGTTGAACGCAGGCGGCGTCATCACGGCTACCTGGCTGCGCACCTCGGCCAGCAGGGTCGGGATCTGATCCGGGTTGGCCGGGTCAAACTCCTGGTGCAGACGGAAGTCGAACAAGGCGAATTCCAGCTGACGCAACATCTGCATGGCGGCCTGGAAGTTGCGGGCAGTCAGCATCTTCTCCAGCAGATCGGCAGGCAATGGCTCACCGGTCTCATGGTGGCCGGAGATAAAGGCCAGCGCTTCGGATTCCCAGCACCAGTTCTCCAGGAATTGACTCGGCAGTTCCACCGCATCCCAGGCCACGCCGTTGATGCCGGCGACACCGGCCACGTCGATCTGGGTCAGCATGTGGTGAATGCCGTGGCCAAACTCGTGGAACAGGGTGACCACCTCGTCGTGGGTAAACAGGGCCGGTTTGCCATCCACAGGGCCGTTGAAGTTGCAGGTCAGGTAGGCCACCGGCTTTTGCAAGGATCCATCCTGACGATAGCGACGACCCAGGCAGACATCCATCCAGGCGCCGCCCTGCTTGTGCTCACGGGCATAGAGGTCGAGGTAGAAGCTGCCGCGCAGCTCATCCTCGGCATCGAAGATGTCATAGAAACGCACGTCCGGATGCCAGGTGTCGATGCCGAGACGCTCGCGCACCTTGATGCCGAATACCCGCTTCACCACCTCGAACAGCCCTTTCACTACCTTGTTGGCAGGGAAGTAGGGGCGCAGTTGCTCGTCGGAGATGGAGAACTTGTGCTGCTTGAGCTTCTCGGCGTAATAGGGAAGATCCCAGGCCGCCAGCTCGCGCTGACCGTGATGTTCGGCGGCAAAGGTGCGGATCTCTTCCAGCTCGGCCTTGCCTTGCGGCAGGGATTTGGCTGCGAGATCAGTGAGGAAACCCACTACCTGTTCGGTCTTTTCCGCCATCTTGGTCGCCAGGGAGAGCTCGGCATAGCTGCCAAAGCCCAGCAGCTGGGCCAGCTCGCGACGCAAGGTGAGCAGCTCTGTCATGATGGCGGAGTTATCCCATTTGCCGGCGTTCGGGCCCTGATCCGAGGCGCGAGTCGTGAACGCCTCGTACAGCTCGGCACGCAGCTCGCGGTTGTCTGCATACATCATTACCGGCAGATAGGAGGGGATATCCAGGGTGAACAACCAGCCCTGCTGACCCTTCTGCTCCGCCAGCTGACGGGCGGCAGCCAGTACGCTTTGTGGCAGACCGGCCAGTTCGGCCTCGTCACTCACCAGCTTGGTCCAGCCCTGGGTCGCATCCAGCACATTGTTGCTGAAGCGGGAGGCGAGCTCGGAGAGGCGGGCATGGATTTCACCGTAGCGCTGCTGCGCCTCGGCGGGCAGACCGATACCGGACAGACGAAAATCGCGCAGGGTATTCTGGATCTCCTTGCGCTGGGCACCATCGAGGCGAGGGAAATCATCGCTCTCAAAGAGGCCCAGATAAGCCTGATAGAGGCCTTCATGTTGACCGACATAGGTCTGGAATTCGGACAGCAGCGGCAGGCAGGCGTCGTGGGCCGCGCGCAGCGCTTCGCTGTTGAGGACGGAGTTGAGATGGCTGACCGGCGACCAGACTCGTGCCAGGCGGTCATTCACCTCTTCCAGCGGGGCAATCAGGCTGTCCCAGGTATGGGAATCGCGCTGGGCCAGCACATCGCTGATCTTCTGTTTACAATCGGCGATGGCCTGCGTCACGGCAGCTTGCACCTGTTCGGGCTGGATCTGGCTGAAGGGGGGCAGCGAGTCCATTGTCAGCAAAGGGTTGTTCATCCTGCGGTACCTCTAAATTCTCTTACAGCCCCTGCCGTCCAGAAGCCTGCTTGGACTACCTAAGATGTAGGCAGGAACCTCATTAATCAAGCCTTTGCCGCCGTGAACCGGGTCAGTTGCCCACTTTCCGCGAAAACATGCTCATTAAAGCAGCGATCCAGCTATCAGAGACGACAATGCCGACCCAGGGGCCGGCATTGTGAGGGAAATGAGACGGCGGACATCAGCGTCTGGCGTCTTCCTGCAGCCACTGGGCAACCCGTTTGGCGAAGTAGGTGAGAATGCCATCGGCACCGGCTCGCTTGAAGCAGAGCAGGGACTCCATGATGCTCTCCTTCTCCTTCAGCCAGCCGTTCTGGATCGCCGCCATGTGCATGGCGTACTCGCCGCTCACCTGATAAGCAAAAGTCGGCACGCCGAACTGATCCTTCACCTGACGGATCACGTCCAAGTAGGGCATGCCCGGCTTGACCATGACGCTGTCAGCCCCTTCCTGAATATCCAGCGCCACTTCGTGCAGGGCTTCGTTGCTGTTGGCCGGATCCATCTGATAGGTGGCCTTGTTGCTCTTGCCGAGGTTGCCGGCAGAGCCCACAGCATCACGGAACGGGCCGTAGTAGCAGGAGGCATACTTGGCGGAGTAGGCCATGATCTGGACGTTGATGAAGCCGTTCTCTTCCAGTGCGGCGCGAATCGCGCCGATGCGGCCATCCATCATGTCGGACGGCGCAACGATATCGGCCCCGGCGGCGGCGTGGGAGAGCGCCTGCTTCACCAGGATTTCCGTGGTGATGTCGTTCAGCACATAGCCTTCATCATCTATGATGCCGTCCTGACCATGGGTGGTGAAGGGGTCAAGCGCCACATCCGTAATGACACCCAGCTCGGGGAAACGAGCCTTGAGGGCGCGGGTCGCCCGCTGGGCCAGACCGTCCGGGCTGTAAGCCTCTTCCGCCAGCAGGCTCTTGCTCTCCAGCGGGGTCACCGGGAAGAGCGCAATGGCGGGCACGCCGAGGGCGACCAGCTCTTCGGCTTCCGCCAGCAGCAGGTCGATGGAGAGACGATCCACCCCCGGCATGGAGGTGACGGCCTCACGACGGTTCTCCCCCTCCAGCACGAACACAGGATAGATGAGATCGTTGGCGGTCAGTACGTTCTCGCGCACCAGACGACGGCTGAAATCATGTTTGCGCACCCGGCGCAGGCGGCGACCCGGAAAGGCGCCCGGAAGAGTTGTAGCCATGAATCACTCCTGAAGAGGAAGTTGGAAGAACGCGGCGGAGGTGGCCCGGGTATGGGCCAGCAAGGCCTCGGGCGCTTCACCACGGTAGGCCGCCACCACCTTGGCGATATGCGGCAAAAAAGCGGGTTCGTTGCGTTTGGGTCTGGGTTTCAAATCCCGCGGTACCAGATAGGGGGCATCTGTCTCTATCATCAGCCGACCGGCCGGAATGCGAGCCACCTGCTCGCGCAGCAGCTGACCACGGCGCTCGTCGCAGAGCCAGCCAGTCACCCCGATATGCAGTCCCAGCGCCAGACATTCGTCCAGCTCCTCGTCGGAACCGGTGAAGCAGTGCAGCACGGCCCCCGGCAATCTGGGTAGCCAGGGACGCAGGATCTCGACAAAACGGGCGTGCGCATCGCGGCAATGGAGAAACACCGGCATCGCCAGTTCGGCCGCCAGCGCCAGCTGGGCGTCGAATACCGCATCCTGTACCGGACGGGGGGAGAAATCGCGGTTGTAGTCGAGGCCGCACTCGCCGATGGCCACCACCTGCGGCAGCGTAGCCAGCTCGCGCAAGGCGGGCAGGGTCGCATCATCGACGCTTTTGGCATCGTGAGGATGAACCCCGGCGGTGGAGAAACAGTAACCCGGCCACAGCGCAGCCAAGTCAGCGCTTTCGCGGCTACCGGCCAGATCGGTACCGGTCAGGATCAGTGCCTCGACCCCGGCGGCACGGGCGCGTGCCACCAGTTCAGGCTGTTCACCGGCAAACTGGCTGCTGGTGAGGTTGAGACCAATGTCGATCATGGGATGAGACGTTCCAAACAAAAGGAAGACATATCAGGTATTTGAAAACCATCTACTCGATGGGGCATCACCATACGCCTCGAACGTGGGCATGAAAAGAGGAAGGGAGCCTCAGCTCCCCTCTTCCGTTTGTTCCTGTTGCTCCTCATCCTCTTTCTTCACATAGAAACGGGCGAAGAACAGACCTATCTCCCACAAAGCCCACATGGGAATGGCGAGCAGGGTCTGGGAGAAGACATCGGGTGGCGTCAGCAACATGCCGACCACGAATACCCCGACGATAACGTAAGGGCGCTTCTCCCGCAGGCTTTGGGGGTTGGTCACCCCGGTCCAGCAGAGCAGTATGGTGGCCACAGGTATCTCGAACGCCACCCCGAACGCGAAGAACAGGGTCAGCACGAAGTCCAGATAACTGGCGATGTCGGTGGCGATGGTCACGCCGGCGGGCGCCGTACTGGTGAAGAAGCCGAACACCAGCGGGAACACCACGTAATACGCAAACGCCATGCCGGCGTAGAACAGTGCCGCACTGGAGAAGACCAACGGCATGATGAGACGCCGTTCATGCTTGTACAGACCGGGGGCGATGAAGGCCCAGGCCTGATACAGCAGATAAGGTATGGCCAGGAAGAAGGAGACCACTATCGTCAGCTTGATGGGGGTCAGGAAGGGGGTTGCCACATCCGTCGCTATCATGCTGGTGCCGGCCGGCAACTGGCTGAGCAGCGGCTGGGCTACGAAGTCGTAGATATTGTTGGAAAAGTAAACCAGACAGACAAACACCAGCAGGATGGCCGAGATAGCATGCAGCAACCGGGTTCTCAGTTCGATCAGATGACTGATCAGAGGTTGTTCGGCCTGACTCATGGCTTCACCTCCTCTTTTTTGTCGGCAAGGGCATCCGTGCTCTGAACGGTTGTCACCATGGGTGCCTCATCATGAGTCATGGCCGCGGCTGGTTGTGCAGGTTCAGCCTTCACCTCGGCAGCAGCCGGGGCAGGATGGATGGTATTTTGCTGTTCATAGGGACGGGTCACCGATTGTGCCGCCGCCTTCAACTGCTCGATAGACTCCTGCAACTCGGGGCTCAGGTTGCTCATCTGCAACTGTTCGGCCTTCTTCAGGTCGTTGTGCAGCTCTTGCAACCTCAGCTCCTGCTCCAGCTCGGACTTGACCGAGTTGGCAGTGCTGCGGATCAGTCTGATCCAGTGGCTGGCGGTACGGATCGCCACGGGCAGCCGCTCGGGACCGAGCACCACCAGGGCGACGATGCCGATAACAACCAGCTCCCAGAAACCGATATCGAACATGGCTTAAGCCTGATCTTTGTCTTTCTGCTTGGCGGCCTCGGCTCTGGTGGCCGCATCGTTCAGCTGTTTCGGATCGAAATCTGCATCCTTCTCGGCCGGCTTGGCCTCGGGTTCGTCAGACATGGCTTTCTTGAAGCCTTTGACGGCCGCGCCCAGATCACCACCGATCCCGCGCAATTTCTTGGTGCCGAACAGCAAGACTACGATGGCCGCGATGATCAACAACTGCCAAATACTGATACCACCCATGATATTTCTCCAAAATTGGCGCCAAGGAGCGCGAGAGTGTTATTGACGAGCACGATACTGATACCAGCACGCAATCTTTTCCAAACTGGCACTTGAGGTGTGCAAGCAGGCAATTAGTGTGAACGGGCCTTGAACCACCCAAGCAGCCAGCATAATCCGGCACCAGCCAGGCTGATTTGTCCCCATTCAATGTGGTGTTTTTGAGTCAGCAAGAATACACCCACCAACAGCAGGCTGGCTCCAACCCCTAAGAGGTAGCGTGCCTGCCCCTGCCGCCGGCTATGACGGCGAAAATCGGCAAACATCTGGTCGAAGTGGCGCTGCTGATGACGGGTCTGGCGCAGTGTCTCGTAGACAAGCTCGGGCAACTCCGGCAGCTTCTCCGCCCAGAACGGCGCCTTCTCCTTGATGGCATTCCACACCGCTTTCGGCCCGACCTGCTCCTGCATCCAGTTTTCCAGATAAGGCTTGGCGGTCTGCCACAGGTCCAGCTGGGGATAGAGTTGACGACCCAACCCTTCCACATAAAGCAGGGTCTTTTGCAGCAGCACCAGTTGCGGCTGCACCGCCATGTTGAAGCGACGGGCTGTATTGAACAGGTTGAGCAGCACGTGGCCGAACGAAATCTCGGACAGCGGTTTCTCGAAGATGGGTTCCAGCACGGTGCGAATGGCAAATTCGAATTCATCCACCTTGGTATCGGGTGGTACCCAGCCAGACTCCACATGCAGCTCCGCCACCCTTTGATAGTCGCGGTTGAAGAAGGCGAGGAAGTTCTCGGCCAGATAGCGCTTGTCTTCCCGATTCAGGGTGCCGACTATGCCGCAGTCTATGCCGATCCAGAGCGGATTGTCGGGATGCTCATAGGAGACGAAGATGTTGCCCGGGTGCATGTCGGCGTGGAAGAAACTGTCACGGAACACCTGGGTGAAGAAGACTTCCACACCCCGCTCGGCCAACAGCTTCATGTTGGTGCCGTTGGCTTCCAATGCCGGAATGTCGGAGACAGGAATGCCGTAGATGCGCTCCATCACCAGCACATGCTCACGGCAGTGTTCGGTGAACACCTCGGGCACGTAGAGCGCATCGGAACCGGTGAAGTTGCGGCGCAGCTGGATGGCATTGGCCGCTTCTCGCATCAGGTTCAATTCGTCGAGTATGGTCTTGCGATACTCTTCCACCACCTCGATGGGGCGCAGGCGCGCGCTCTGAGGTACGAAACGGGCCACCAGACGGGCCAGGGTCTGCATCAGACGCAGGTCGGCCTCGATGACCGGCTCTATATCCGGGCGGATCACCTTGATGACGATCTCGCGGCCATTCTCCTTCAATCGACCGGTATGGACCTGGGCGATGGAGGCCGATGCCAGCGGCGTCTCGTCGAAATCGTCGAACAGCGTCTCGACGGGGCAACCCAGGCTCTCCTCGATCTTGAGACGGGCCGCCTGACCGCAGAAGGGGGGAACTCTGTCCTGCAACATGGCCAGCTCTTCGGCGATATCCGGCGGCAGAAGATCGCGCCGGGTCGACAGCATCTGACCGAACTTGATGAAGATGGGGCCGAGAGCCTCGAAGGCGAGGCGAATGCGGGCACCCCGGCTAAGATCGGGCTGCTTTTTCTTCAGCCAGAACAGGCTGCGACGAGCCAGACGACCCGGCCAGGGTTGATAGCGGGCAGGCACCAGTTCATCTATGCCCTGCTCCAGCAGTATGGTGATGATGCGATAGAGGCGCTTGAACTCCTTCGGGGTCATCAGGCTACCTGCTGTTCGAAGCGTGCCAGCCGTAGCTCGACTGCTTTCATCTGTTGCGCCAGCACCTCGACGTCATCGTTGAAGCTCGCCACCTCCAGCGGACCGGGAGCGAGCCGGATCTCTTCGGTCAGGTATTCGGCCAACTGACGCTGGGAGCGGCACAGCTCGCGCCCCAGCACGCGGCGCGCCTGACGGGCACCGCTGAACAGGGTGTGAGCCAGCACGTCGCCGGTATAGCGCGACAGCTCCTCTTCCCAGTCGATATCCAGCTCGCCAAGCAAGACACTGAACGCCTGCACCAGCTGGGGATCGCCGCTCAGATCCAGCTTCTCCTCGCGGATATAACGGGTAAGAGCGGACGGGTCTTTCAGCAGGCCAAGCGCCGTCAGCGACAGGCTGAGCACGGCATCGGCCTCACCCTCATGCTGAGCCAGCACATCGAGCCGGCGATCGGAGAAGACGAACCAGAGCGGTTTGAGCTCACGCAATTCCAGCTTGAGCACCTTGCCCGTCAGCTTGCGCAACCGCTCCGGGCTCTGCTTGTCGAACATCAGCAGCTGATTGAGGCTGGTTTCGATCACGGCAGTGACCATGGCATCCATCGGCATAGGCAACCTTAAAACTTGTAACCGCGGTGCAGGGCAACCACACCCTGGGTCAGGTTGTAGAACTCAACCTGCTCGAAACCGACATTTTCCATCATCCCCTTCAGGGTCTGCTGGTCCGGGTGCATGCGGATGGATTCTGCCAGATACTTGTAGCTTTCACCGTCATTCGCGACAAGTTCGCCCATTTTTGGCAACAACTTGAAGGAGTAGAGATCGTAGAGCTTGGCGATCACCTCGCTGGCCGGCTTGGAAAACTCCAGCACCAGCAGGCGGCCACCCGGCTTGAGCACACGGTACATGGAGGCCAGCGCCTTGTCCTTGTCGGTCACATTGCGAAGGCCGAAGCCGATGGTGATGACATCGAAGTGATTGTCCGGGAAGGGCAGTGCCTCGGCGTTGGCTTGCACGTAGGAAACGTTGTTCGCCACCCCCAGGTTGCGCAGCTTGTCGCGGCCCACCTTGAGCATGGAGTCATTGATATCTGCCAGCACCACCTGACCTGTCTCGCCGACGATGCGGGAGAACTTGGCGGTCAGATCACCGGTACCACCGGCCAGATCTAGCACCTTCTGGCCCTTGCGCACACCGGAACAATCGATGGTGAAGCGCTTCCACAGGCGGTGGATGCCGAACGACATCAGATCGTTCATCAGATCATACTTGGCTGCCACCGAATGGAAGACGCCGGCAACCAGAGTTTCCTTCTCGGTCGCGGCCACGGTTTTAAAGCCAAAATGCGTTGTCGTAGTCTGTTCTGACATCCCTTAAACACCCATAGAGCAAAGAATGGTCGCCAGTTTACCAGAGCCAATGGCGTGCGGACACCTTAAACCCGGCTGGCGACCAACTGCATCCCCAGCAACACCATGGCCAGGCAGAGGGACAGGTTGAGACCCATATTCAGCACCGCCTTCAGGTAGGCCCCCTGCTGCGCCAGCACGACTGTATCCAGCGCGAAGGAAGAGAAGGTAGTCAGGGCCCCGAGGATCCCGACCATCAGCAATGGCTTCATAGGGTGTTCCACCACATGACCGTGACTGATGAGGGCAAAGGCGATACCCATGATGAAAGAGCCCACCACATTGACCACCAGGGTGCCGTAGGGGAAATGGCGACCCAGCAATAACGCCATCAGCTCGGACATACCAAAGCGCAGGCAGGCACCGATGGCACCACCGGCTGCAACAAATAACCAGGTTTGCATGGGGCAGACTCCGTAATATCAGGCCGACATTATGCAAAATATCCACAGCAGAGGACAGACAGGCAATTAATCGACACAGCAGTGCCGTCTTAGCGGCGAAAATCGACCGGCTCGACCCGATCCAGATGGAGTGAGGTCTGGGCTGGGCTGGTCTCGGCAATCACCCGACCATGGCGAATGGAGTAGCGCACCGGCACCTGACGGCGCACCGCATCAAAGCCATTCTCGGCGGGCAGGATCAGCAGATTGGCCGGCTTGCCCACCTCGATGCCGTAGCGATCCTGCACATTCAGGGTACGGGCGCTATGGCGGCTGATCAGTTTCAAGCTGTCGTTGATCTGCTCATAACCCATGATCTGGCACACATGAAGCCCCATGTGCAGCACCTGTAGCATGTTGGCGGTGCCCATGGGATACCAAGGATCGAACACATCATCGTGGCCGAAGCAGACATTGATGTTGGCCTCCAGCATCTCCTTCACTCTGGTGATGCCGCGACGCTTGGGATAGGTATCGAACCGTCCCTGCAGGTGGATGTTCACCAACGGATTGGCGACGAAGTTGATGTCCGCCATCTTGAGCAGCCGGAACAGGCGGGAAGCATAGGCCCCGTTGTAGGAGTGCATGGCTGTGGTATGGCTGGCGGTCACCCTATGGCCCATGCCGCGCTCGTAAGCCAGAGTCGCCAGGGTCTCGATAAAGCGGGACTGCTCGTCATCGATCTCGTCACAATGAACATCCACCAGAACCTGATACTTCTCGGCAAGATCGAAGATGTAATGCAGACTTTCGACCCCATATTCCCGGGTAAACTCGAAATGGGGTATGGCGCCAATCACATCGGCTCCCAGCCTGAGCGCCTCTTCCAGCAAGGTCTTGCCGTTGGGATAAGAGAGGATCCCCTCCTGCGGGAAGGCGACGATCTGCAGCTCGATCCACTCCTTCATCTCCTCCTTTACCTCCAGCATGGCTTTCAGGGCGACCAAGTTGGGATCGGAGACATCCACATGGCTGCGGACAAACTGGATGCCGTTGGCCATCTGCCATTTCAGGGTCTGGATGGCCCGCCGCTTCACATCGTCATGGGTCAGCAGCGCCTTGCGCTCGGCCCAGCGCTCTATCCCCTCGAACAGGGTACCGGACAGATTCCAGCTCGGCTCCCCGGCAGTCTGGGTAGTGTCGAGGTGAATATGAGGCTCGATAAAAGGTGCAATAACCAGGCCTGCTTCCCCATCCAGCTCCCGGGCAGACAGAATATGAGTGCTCATGGGCTCGATGGTCCGGATCAACCCATCCTGACAGAGGATTTGCCACAACCCCTCCCTGTCAGTCAGACACACATTCTTTATCAGCATGTTTTTCATCCTTTTTCTGACACCTATTACCTTTCCAATCGACAACTTAGCTCGGATCAATTTAATAGAACAGCATTCACGTTGAATACATATGAAGCTGACACTATTGGCAAACGGCAACAATAAAGGGAATTGACCGGAATGAAGGCAGGATTGACCGAAATAGGGGCCTAGGATCAGACCCGTCTCTATCTGGATGCCAGAAAAATCTCAGTAAACTGAGAAACGCAGATGCAAAAAAGCCTCCCGATTGGGAGGCTTTAATATTTAATGGTGCTGATACCCAGAGTCGAACTGGGGACCTCATCCTTACCAAGGATGCGCTCTACCAACTGAGCCATATCAGCACACTAACCGGTAAAGACCGCACTGAGTGCGTTATCTAAATCTCTTGTCCGCAACAACCTTACGTTGTCACACGACCAACCACATCGCTGTGATTGCTTAATTGAAGCCTGGCAGTGTCCTACTCTCGCATGGCGAATGCCACACTACCATCGGCGCTACCGCGTTTCACTTC
>NZ_JAACFY010000024.1:0-71073 GCF_029237305.1 Aeromonas sp. 2MA4
AGCACCTGCGCACCAAACCTTACACACCCCAAACCAATGGCAAAGCAGAGCGCTTCATTCAGACAGCGCTGCGTGAATGGGCGTATGCACGGAGCTATGACTCGTCAGCGCAACGGGCAGAACACCTGCAACCGTGGCTGCATGAGTACAACTGGCATCGTCCTCATGCAAGTCTGGGCTATAAGCCCCCCATCAGCCGTCTTCAATCTGTGAACAACCTGGTGGGTTTACACAACTAGCGATCGCCAAGACATGCCAGAAGCGGAGCAGATCCTGGAGAACCTCGTCAGTTAATCCCGGCGACACTTCCATAGCGCCATATCGTATCAAGGCGTCTTTATTCGTAGCCTTTATGAGTCCTGGATCAACCACATATGACCGATTTTATGAGATGATCTGGACCATACCGTTTCGCACACCACCTTTGCCCATGACCGACCCGATACCCAGTTATGAAAGCATGATGCCCATTGTGCTCGCAGCGCTTCAAGATGATGCCCCACACCCATTACGCCAGGTGTATGAAGCTGTCTGCGCACATTACGCTTTTACACCGGAACAACTCACCCAAGCCCTGCCCAGTGGCCGTCAAACCACCGTGAGATCGCGGGTCGGCTGGGCCAAAACATATTTGGTGAAGGCTGGGCTCATTGCTCAACCCAGGCGAGGTATCTGCTTAATCACTGCCCGCGGCCAAGCTGCGTTGGCATCTGGTCGGCCTATCGATAATCGCTATCTGGCCCAGTTCGGGGAGTTTATTGCATTCACACTGGCCTCCAGTGAAAGCAGTACAACCTCAGAGGCTGCTGTTCAACCGCCCGTGATGTCGTCACAGCAAACTCCCCAGGAGCAGATAGAGCAGGCGCTGGCCGTCCTGAATAGCTCCTTGGCTGACGAATTGCTGGGTGAAGTGCTAGCCCTATCCCCCCGTTTCTTCGAGCAGTTGGTCGTGGACCTCATGGTAGCCATGGGCTATGGCGGTAGTGATCTTGCCGCCGGGCAGACCACCCGTTACAGCAGCGATGGTGGGATCGACGGCATCATCAAAGAAGACAAGCTGGGGCTCGACTCCATCTATCTGCAGGCCAAGCGCTACACCGACAAGACAGTGGGCCGCCCTGAGCTCCAGGCCTTTGCCGGCGCCCTTGATTTGCATAGGGCCCGGAAGGGGGTATTCATTACCTCTTCCACATTCAGCAAAGACGCCCGCGATTACGTGGAGTTGATCGAGAAGCGCATTGTGCTTATCGATGGTGCTCGTCTAACCGCCCTGATGATTGAATATGGCGTCGGCGTCACCACCCGCCAGGTCCTCACCATCAAGACCCTGGATTCGGATTACTTTCTGGAAGATTGACCGTTATGCCAAACAAGTCTTTGAACTTCGAAATGCTGCGCCGCAAGTGGCCCGAAATGGCCGACCTGGGGGGCATGGCTGAGGGATACGTCTACACTGACCCCGAGACCGCTTTGGTCAAGCTTCGCAACATGGTCGAGCTGATCGTGCGCTGGCTCTACCGGGAAGAGCGCCTGCCCCAAGGCTATCGACCCAATCTGTTCGACCTCATCAAAGGCGACTCCTTTGTTCAGGTGATGCCAAAGCCTATCGTCGAGAAGCTCGATATTCTGCGCCAATACGGTAACAAGGCGGCTCACGGTGAAAAATGCGATCAGAAGCACTCTCTCTGGCTGCTCAAAGAGAGCTGGCTGGTTTCGGCCTGGCTCTATATTCGCTACGACAGTGGTAACCAGCAGGAGTGCGGCAGCTTCACCCTTCCCCCTCAGCAAGCGGTTGAACTCACCACAGACGCCCTGAAGAAGAAGGCCCGGGAGCTGGAAAAAGCCTGCGCCGCCCTCAAGGCCGCCGAAGAGCGCGAAATCGCCATCCTGCGCGATCTGCAGCAGGCCAAAGAGCAAGCTGACGATCTCAAGGCCCGTCTTGAGCAGTCCCGCCAGAAGAACCAACAGGCCGTCAACCTGCTCGACATGAACGAGGCCGAGACGCGCCGGCGCCTGATTGATTCGCGCCTGCTCGATGCCAACTGGGATATCTCGGACGACGGCAGAGACACCGACCAGGTCACCCAGGAAGAGGGCACCCAAAACCAACCGACCAAGACCGGTCAAGGGCGCGCAGATTATGTGCTGTGGGATGATAATCACAAGCCTCTGGCAGTCATCGAGGCCAAAAGCACCCAGGTCGATGCCGAAGCGGGCCGCCACCAGGCCAAACTCTATGCCGACTGGCTGGAAGAGAAGTATGGGCAGCGCCCGGTCATCTTCTACACCAACGGATACGACATCAATATCTGGGATGATCACCCTGCCCATGCCTACCCGCCGCGCCGCCTATTTGGCTTTTACAGCAAGGCGAGCCTGCAGCACCTGATTTTGCAGCGCTCCAGTAAAAAAGATCTGCTGCAAACCGATATCGATACCAACATCGCCGGTGGTGGCACCCGACTCTACCAACTCGAGTCGATTCGCCGGGTGGCCGAATCTTTTAGCCACAAGAAGCGCAGCGCCCTGATCGTGCTGGCCACTGGCACAGGCAAAACGCGCGTATCCATCGCCCTGACCAAGTTGCTGCTCGATACCCGCTGGGTAAAGCGAGTACTCTTTTTGTGCGATCGCAAAGAGCTGCGCAAACAGGCCCGCAACGCCTTCAACGAATTTATCAGCGATCCCATCTGTGTCGTCGGCTCCAGTGACAAGGCCACCAGACAGACGGCCCGCATCTTTATCGCCACCTACCCGGGCATGCTCAACATCATGGAGCAGTTCGATGTGGGTCATTTCGACCTCATCATTGCCGACGAGTCCCATCGCTCCATCTACAACGTCTACGGGGAGCTGTTCAAATACTTCGACTGCTTGAAGGTGGGGCTGACCGCCACACCGGTCGAAATGGTCAGCCGTTCCACCTGTCAGCTGTTTGGCTGCGACTACAAGATGCCTACCGCCGAGTACTCGTTGGAAAAAGCCATCGAGGACGATCATCTGGTGCCCTACGAGGTGGTGACCCACACCACCAAGTTCCTGCGCGAAGGGATCAAACGCGACAACCTGACCGACGCGCAAATCGCCCAGTTGGAGGATGACGGCATCGACCCCAACCTGCTCGACTTTGACGCCGAAAGCATCGACAAAGCCATCTACAACAAGCCGACCAACGCCGCTATCATGCGCAACCTGATGGAAAACGGCATCAAGGACAAAGACGGGCAACTGCCCGGCAAGTCCATCGTGTTTGCCCGCAATCACAGGCACGCCCTCTTGCTGCAAGAGGTGTTCGATGACCAATATCCGCAGTTCGCCGGCAAGTTCTGCCAGGTGATCGACAACTACGATCCACGCGCCGAGCAGCTCATCGACGATTTCAAGGGGGAAGGGAAAAACCAAGTTCTCACCATCGCCATCTCGGTCGATATGCTCGACACCGGCATCGATGTGCCAGAGGTGGTCAACTTGGTCTTTGCCAAACCCCTGCGATCCAAGGTGAAGTTCTGGCAGATGATCGGGCGTGGTACCCGCCTTCGAAAAGACCTGTTCGGGCCTGGCAAGCACAAAGAAAAATTCCGCATCTTCGATCACTGGGGGGTATTTGACTACTTCGAGCAAGAGCCCGAAGAGGTCGAGCCCTCTCTCAGCAAGTCGCTTGCTCAGCAGCGCTTCGAAGCCTGGTTGCAGCTGGGGCGTAGCGCCTTGAAGAAATTTGACCGGGATGCTCTCGACAAGGTGACTCTGCTGCTGCGCTCCCAACTCGATGCGCTGGATGACAGATCCATCTCGGTACAGGAGCGCTGGAAAGAGAAGGCCCGCTTGAGCGATCCCAAGGTGCTTCGGCAGTTCTCACCGGCTACCCAGCAGGCGCTGCTCACCGAGATTGCCCCCCTGATGCAATGGCTCGATGTGCGCGGCCAGGGCGATGCCCTGCGCTTCGATATGGACATGATCGCCGCCCAGCGGGCTCTCTACGATAATCCCGAGCAGTTGATGAAGAGCTACCACATTGTGACCGAGAAGATGGACCGTCTGCCTCCGCATCTGGCACAGGTTCAGCAGCACGGCGATCTCATCAACCAACTGCGCGATCAGGGCTGGTGGCAGCAGACCAATTTCGACCAGCTCGAGCATGCTCGCTTCACCTTGCGCGACATCATGCATCTGATGGAGAAAAGCGTCGTGGCCCTGCTGTCGCCACTTATCACCAACATTGCCGAAGATGAGGGCGACTACCAGAGCGCCCAGCGCAAGACCAACCTCAAGTCGGTAGACTTCAAGCTCTATCGCAAGCAGGTGCAAGGGGCGCTGGAGCCGCTCTTTAGCAGTAACCCTGTGCTGCAGAAGATCCGCCGTGGTCAACCGGTTGATGAGCGAGAACTCGACGAGCTGCGTAAGTTGGTGCTGATCCAAAACCCCAACGTCGATATCAAGGTGCTGAGCGACTTCTACCCCGAGGCCAGTGCTGGGATCGACAAGATATTGCGCACCCTTGTGGGGATGGAGAGCGAAGCGGTAGCCGAACGCTTTACTGCCTTCGCCGCCGCCCAGCGCCTCAATGCCACCCAGATGCGGTTTCTCGATCTGCTGAAGAACCATATCCGCGACTTTGGCGCCATCGAGATGAAGCAGCTCTTCGAGCAACCCTTCACCTCGGTCAACAGCCAGGGGGTAACCGGTGTCTTCCCGGATATGGCGCAGGTGGTGGCCCTCAAGGCCATCGTCGATGGCTTTAGCGTCGATACCGGCAACCCATCGCGCTAAGCACCTGCCCCTGGCGGGGAAAATCGCGCTACAATCCCCGCCACATCAAGGCCCGCACCAGGCGAGCCCCTTCTTGTCAGCCTCTTGGCGGTGTACTGAGTCGCCAGAGGGCCCCCTAGTGTGGAACAACCATGATCACCGGTGAACTGAAAAGCAATATCGACAAACTATGGGAAGAATTTTGGGTTGGCGGCATCACCAACCCGCTAACCGTGATCGAGCAGATCACCTTCCTGATGTACTCGCGCATGCTCGACCTACAAGAGAGCCGCGACGAGCAAAAAGAGATGCTGGCCGACGTCCCCTTCAAGCGCCGTTTTGCCGAATTCGAGCAGGATCTGCGCTTCTCCCGCTACTGCCACCTCGGCGCCGACGAGATGCTGGAAGTGGTGCGCGATGGGGTATTTGACCACTTTCGCAGCCTCAACCACGAAGGCTCTATCCTGAGCCACTTTATGAAAAATGCCCGGCTCGAGATCGTCAAACCAAGCCTCTTGGTCAACGCCGTCGAGATGATCGCAAAACTCCCCATCGAGCGCGGCGACACCAAGGGCGATCTTTACGAATACCTGCTCTCCAAACTCACCACCGCCGGCATCAACGGTCAGTTCCGCACCCCGCGCCATATCATCCGCGCCATGGTCGAGATGATGGAGCCGAACCCCGCCCGCCACGAGCGCCTCTGCGACCCCGCCTGCGGTACCGCCGGTTTCCTCTCCAACAGCTACGAATATATCGTCGAGCGCTACACCTCGGCCGACAACGTCCACCGTGAGCGGGTGGCCAACGAGCGCGGCGAGCTCGAAGAGCAGCTGGTCTTTGCCGGCGATCTGCTCGGCGGCTATCGCCACCATGTCGATACCGACATGTTCCACGGCTATGACTTCGACGCCACCATGCTGCGCATCGCCGCCATGAACCTCATCATGCACGGGGTCGAGCAGCCCGATATCCATTATCAGGACACACTGAGCCAAGGCTTTAGTGACCGCTACCCCAACGCCAGTCACGAAGGCTTTCACCTGATCCTGGCCAATCCCCCCTTCACCGGCACCCTGGATGAAGGGGACATCGACCCGAAGCTCACCGCCAAGGTCAAGACCAAGAAGACCGAGCTGCTCTTTATCGCCCGTATCCTGCAGATGCTCAAAATCGGTGGCCGCAGCGCCACTATCGTGCCACAGGGGGTACTGTTCGGCTCATCCAAAGCCCATGTCCAGCTGCGCGAGCTGCTGGTGGAGCACAACCAGCTGGAAGCAGTGATCAACCTCCCCTCCGGCGTCTTCAAGCCCTATGCCGGGGTCGCCACCGCCCTCCTCATCTTCACCAAGGGCGGTGCCACCGATAACGTCTGGTTCTACGATCTGGCCAATGACGGCTATAGCCTGGATGATAAACGTAACCCCATCGCCCAAAACGATCTGCCCCATCTGGTCTCGACTTGGCAGCACTACCGCCGCCAGCAGCGGATGCCGGTCGGCAACTTTATTGGCCACCAGCTCAGCCGCCAGCTGGCCGAGCAGTTCCCCAACAATGAGCACCTTAAAGACCAGCAGGGTAATGAGCGCGACTATCGCGATCGCACCCAAAAAGCCTTTATCGTGCCCAAGACCGATATCGCCGCCCAGCAATACGATCTCTCCATCAACCGCTATAAAGAGGTGGTCTATAAGGAAGAGAGTTATGAGGATCCCAAAGATATCCTGCGCAAATTAAGAACACTGGAAGTCGAGATCATGTGCGATCTCAAAGCGCTGGGGAAAATGCTATGAAGTGGCCGATGGAAAAGCTGGGTGTTGTCGCACCAGCGAAACCAATAAAAAAACCCAAAATAGCTGACTCAAACTCCGTCTGGTTGCTTAACTTGGATATGGTTGAATCACATACAGGTAGAGTCATAGAGAAACTCTTATGCTCACCAGATGAGGCAGGTACATCAACGCATTGGTTTGATGAAAACTATGTCCTCTATTCCAAATTGCGACCATATCTTAACAAAGTTGTGGTTCCGGATGGACTTGGTTTGGCAACGACGGAGCTGGTACCAATGTTGCCCGACCCCGAGCGGTTGGATAGAAAATACCTAGCTTATTATTTACGCTCTGAGCAGTTTGTGCGCTGGGTAAATGAGCAGGTCGCGGGGGCTAAGATGCCACGTGTCTCTATGAAAATTTTCTGGGAACACGAAATACCTCTTCCCACACCCGAGGAGCAAAAGCGTATGGTCGCGATTCTGGATAAGGCCGACGCCATCCGTCAGAAGCGCCAACAAGCCATCGCCCTCGCCGATGACTTTCTGCGCAGCGTCTTCCTCGACATGTTTGGCGATCCAATAAACAATCCTAAGGGGTGGGAGAGAATAAAGCTTGGTGATTTGATTAGCTCAGGACCTACAAATGGGCTATATAAGCCATCATCTGCGTACGGCTCTGGCACGAGGATCCTTCGGATTGATGGATTTTATGATGGCGTTTTATCCGAACAGGAATATTTCAAACGAGTTGAAATATCGAAAGAGGAAGTGTCTCGATTTTCTTTGATTGAAAGAGGGATAGTCATTAATCGAGTTAATAGTCCAGAATACCTTGGGAAGTGTGCATTTATTGACAAGCTTCATGAGTCAACCGTATTTGAATCCAACATGATGTTTTTTACTGTTGATGAGGAATTACTAAATCCAGTCTTTCTTACACAACAGCTAAAAATGCCAAACATAAAACAACAAATAAAAAATTGTTCCAAAGATGCTGTGAATCAATCAAGCATAAATCAACAAGATGTAAAATCGTTTGAAATACTGCTTCCAAATGTTGAATCGCAAAATTCTTTCGAAGCTGTTGTAAATGAGATCACTCGTGGGCGAAAAAGAGTATCCAATGGACAGTCTTTAATAGACACGCTGTTTAACTCGATATCTCACAAAGTTTTCTCTGGCCAACTATAAACAAAGGGGAGGTGAGTAACCTCCCACTTAGGGAGAAGAAAATGAAGATTGCCGCGCTGACTATCGCAGGCTTTAAGGGGATAGAGAAAAAGGCCTCCATCCCTTTGGCCCCAATTACCTTGCTATTTGGAGCCAATAGTACAGGCAAGAGTACCGTGCTGCATGCGCTGCTCTATCTCTATGAAATAATAGTCGAACGAAATTTTGATCCGCAATACAGCTCCATCACCGGTGAGCAACTCTGGTTAGGCGGCTTTCATAATATGGTGCATGGTAAAAACCTAGCCAATACCATCACACTCGGTGCTACGTTGGATTTTCTGGATGGCAATGAAGATGTTTGGGATGACTACCTGACAGGTGCAGAGTCATTTTTACTTATTAATAGCCTTGGATTTTGGCCAGAGGCAATTGCAGACGTAATGTCCTTTGAATTAGACTTAGCGTGGGACCAATTCAATCAACGAGTTTTTGTTAGTAGATTTGAATGTTCAAGCAAAGCACACAGCTATATAAAATTTGAAGCGCAGGAAGGGAAACGTTCTGCATCGATCACTCATTTTTCACCATTATCGCACTGGTATATTCCTGAACCATTTGAAAACCTGGATATATTTAGCCCTGCTTTATGGGAAGGCCTTTATTTGCCTTATCAAGATGCTTTGCCACCCATTGAATCACGCATTGATATATCCGACAATAATATTGATTGGGAGTCTGAATATCCAGAGCTTCCTCTGGAAGCTAGTTTATTCGCAGCAGCAGCACTGTCTCAGGCATCTTTAGCCCCGCTGAAGATTCTTAGCCGAAAGTTACAAAATCTTTTACATGTCGGTCCACTTAGGATCGTTCCTGGGAGAGAAACGTTTCTTGAAGCCAAGACTAAGACTAGCCGCTGGTACGATGGCACTGCAGGCTGGGATCACTTTGCTTTCGGCTCTGATGCGTACCAAGAACAGGTAAACTACTGCTTCAATCATGCGGATCGTCTCCATTCTAGTTATCGCTTCACAACCAGTATTCACGGCGAGGCACCGCTGCAACAGCGCCAGGTGCAATTAATCGAGGCCAATACAAATACGCCGCTGCGCCCTTGTGATGTCGGTGTAGGTGTATTGCAAGTGTTTCCCTTTATTGCCGCCACCAGTCTGGAACAAGCAGGTGTGATCGTCTCTTTCGAACAACCCGAACTGCATATCCACCCCAGATGGCAGCTCAGCCTAGCCGATATGATGCTGACCGCCTGCCGCAAGGATCCAGAGCGGATGTTCTTGGTAGAAACCCATAGCGAGCACCTGATGTTAAGGCTGCTTAAGCGCGTTTCATCACCAGATATTGACTATCAAACTGTGTCGCCAGAGATGATTTCAGTTATTAACGTCTACAAGCATGACGGCAATCTTTTTTATCAAAGGCAGAATATAACTGAAAATGGTGATTTTGAATTGGACTGGCCGCTAGGCTTCTTTGAAGAGCGTTATGGGGAGGTCTAACTATGATCAGAGAATATGCTGTCGATCCCGCAGCCATTTATAGAAACCTGGATAGTCTTCAGCGCTTTTTAAGCGACTTTAGAGCTGATAATGGACGAGTGGTAGCTGGGATACCTAGAACATGGGAAAGGGCTCAACAAGACTTCATTCGCCGTATGGGGTTAAGCCCCATAGCAAGACGAAAATGTTTCGATGATATATCTATAATTTCTGAATCATCTGTTTTCACCGGATTAAACATCCCTTCTGAACTAGATGAGTGGATTAAACAAGCCAGATATGCCAAACAGCTTCTGGCTTTAAATGCAATAATAAGCACAGCTTCGAATGTAGCCGCAGGAGAGTTTAACTACGAAAATTTTCTTGAAAATGAACCAGATAGCTGGCGCATTGCTCAAACAATTTCTGTAGAAAGGACCGCGACGTCCATTGCAACTTCAATTGAAAAGTCGTTATCAATTGCATCAATCGCGCTCTTTGTTGACCCTTATTTCCACCCTACTGATGAGCGCTATCGATCACCTCTTATAGAGTTCATATCTAAGCTCAACGGCAATAGAGGTCAATGTAATAAAATATATCTACATACGACCGAGCAAGTTAATCAACACGCCCCTAAATAGAGACAAGATATACTTCGTGGCATGGAGGACCATATAAAACCACGATTGCCGGAAAACTTCGTTATTGAGACATGGATTTGGCCATCAAACCAACTTCATGACCGATTTGTTCTTACCAAAAATGTGGGATACGCATTTGGACATGGACTTGATGAGGCAGTCTACCAAGGCGCTATACATGTAAACATCAATAGACTGGCGGAAAGAGCGAGAAAAGCTGAATTTACAAAGTTCTCGACCGCAGCGAACAGAATAGGCAACCCAATTGTCATTCAAGGCGCACCACAAATTTAACCCACTCACTTTGACATTTCAGCTTGAGTGTTCTGTTTGGTGAAGCCCCACGGTGACCCATATTGACGCGCCCAAATAACCGGGCGCGTTACCTCACTCCCCCTGCTTATACCGATCTAGTGATCACCAAGCTCAATAGCAAGGCTTTGGCCACCCCCTTCACACCACCAGTAGCCGGCCAGTCGATACATGGGCGCAGCGCAGTGGATGCAGAGTCGCTCACCAACCGTAACGGGACGAGTTGGCGCGCGCATACAGGTGGCCCTGTAACAGAACCTCTCGGGTGATAACTCCGACGCCTGCTGATAGCCGCAGGAGCAAATCGACTCGCTCTGGTTCTCAGAATCCTCGAATCTGCGCACAAGCGGAACTCAATTGATGGTCAATAATGGGGTGCTCCACATATGGCATGGTCATGCCTATGTACTGCCTAGGGCACCATCGAGCCGGATGCGGAGGGAGTTATTCTGCAGACCGCCGGCTACGCCGCCAGCGACCTCACTGAACGTGGCTCTATGGCCGATTGGCAACAGGGGGTTGCAGAACTCCCCATCAAGACACCTGATGGTTATCGTCTTGTGCCTATTAATAGACATGCTTTACTGGATAAAGGCCTCATATTCTCAACCGAAGTCGGCTATGCTTCCTGCCGCCACTTGGTGGGCTCTGTTCATGCGGCGTCATTCCCTGGCCATTAGCTGCGCTCACCAGGTGGCCCTCTGCATAGACAGTGTCGTGGTTTCTCTGACACGGCCGATACTTCATTGCTCCGATAGCGGTAACTCCGCACCTAACTCGACGGCATCCTGCCAGATCCCTTGCCATCACTGGCCGCAAACTCCGAGCATGTCAGGTCTAGCGTCATCACTTTTTACGATCGATTGGCAGGACGCTAAGGGATGTCGTGGGATGTCTCGGAACGAGTGACCCGGTTCTTGATAAAGGCTATAGTGATGCCAGATGAAATGGTCAGGACTGGCCTAGATAGAGGACCGTAAATTATGGCGACCATTTTCGACGTCGCGAAGTACATCACCGAGAGCATGGGTGAGATATCAGCCATGAAACTCCAGAAGCTGATGTACTACTCGCAGGCATGGAATTTAGTGTGGGAAGAAGAGCCGCTTTTCACGAACGACTTTCAAGCATGGGCGAACGGGCCTGTACTGCCATCCCTGTATGCGCTCCACCGTGGTCAGTTTAAGGTGGATGCAAATTTGTTTGCGGACGGTGACAGCAACGCGTTGACAGCTGAACAACGTGCCAACATTGATAAGGTTCTCGGATTCTATGGTGACCACACAGCTCAATGGCTGAGCAATCTAACTCATCAAGAAAATCCGTGGCTCAATGCCCGCGCTGATCTTCCAGTTGGAGCCTCATCTGATGCGGTAATCCCGATAGACGCCATTCATGAATATTACTCCTCCCTCTAGCCTTCCTTATGAGCAAGAAGGCTGAGGCGCGTGCGGCTAAAAAGGCACTTTCACAGGAAAAGTTTGAAGCTAGCAAGGCAGCCTTAATTGCGAAGGTCAAAACTGATCAACAGCCTCGGCAGGCCGTTACCCCCCCACTAAATGAAGGTCCCCGCCTAGCCCCTCATCTTGAGCGCGCGGCGGCTGCCGCAGAGAAAGCTCCTAAAGCAATCAAGGATGGCAGCCGTTTTGGCTCACTTGTCACCTGGTGTTGTACCAAGGCTGACCTTGTAGGCCAATGGTCCTGGGGTGAGGCTCGAGCATGGGAGCAACATGAGTGGGACAATACAATCCACCCCCCATTTAAAGAATTTGCCAAATTAACGTGGCAAGAGATTGATGGCTTCTCGTCAGGTGGAAAGCGCAGCCACAAGTTGCACCATAGTCACGAGGTGGGAGATCTGATTCCAGATGCCCAACAGCGATGGTGCGATCTAGACTTAGAGCAATATGAGACAGTGTTCCGATTTCGTTTAGGTAACACTGAGCGTGTCTGGGGATACATTTCCCATGCGCACTTTCACATTGTGTGGTGGGATAGGAAGCACAGCATCTATCCGACAGAGCAGAGCTGACCCCCAATCAATACGATAGAGTGCTCCACATACCCCTTTTCTACCCCCCACGGAATTGCGCAGTTTGCGCACTTTATCTGCGCACTTTATCTGCGCAAAAACGAAACACAATGGTGAGCCCATATTGGAGGAGCCTAGTGTGGCAGGGCCTGGGGAGCAGATGGGAGGCTTGAAGATTGCGCAATTGCGCAGAACTGCGCAAAACGAAATACATCGGCGCGAAGAACAACTCGGTGAGTATGAAGCAGGGGGAGGGCAATAGGGAACTGACCTCTACCCAGTTGCTCTTGGTGTAGCTGATGACCTGACCCGACATTTCGGCGGGGCCGACCGGTACGCCGACCGATACACTGGTGGCTCCGGCCATGGACTTAGCTGGGGATGGTGACCCGCGGACCGGTGCGCCGGTAATCAAATGTAGGGGCGCTTATCTGGACGGGCCCTCACCGTACCCTAAACAGGGAGCATTTCTCCGAGACAGGGAAGGGGCTTAGCCTTGAGATATCCCGTAATGATCCAGAGATACAGACGCCACCATAACTGTGGTGGGGGTACTTATGGGGGTATAAGTAAAAATCACATGTGACATTTTCCTTTAAAATCATATGCATAATTCCACGTTTCGATAGAGACCCCGGCACCATTAGAATTCAATGACGTAAGGCCACCCAAGCGGGTGGCCTTACGTTTTTTCAGTGTCTGAACATTGTGTTATGGCGTCAAAGTGGCGGCATGCTCATGATTGTGCCCTGTCAGATCCAAGCCAATAGCAAAGACCACCCTTGCTGATGGCCTTGGATATTGTGTCACTGCTTGCCTCTCTTCACTGCTTTCTCTCTGTGTCTGCATTCATCACTGGCGCTAGCCAGGTATATCCCGTTGTCACCTGCGGTTTTGTCGTCACCGGTCTGTCATCTGACCTGGTTTATGCTCTGCTCTATTTCGGTGCGAGCGGGTTACCCTGCACAGCATAAGTGCGCCCTTGCTCCCATGCTGACGTACCTTGTGATCAACTCTGGTGCATTGCTCAGCCTGTATGACCACAAGATATTGATCTTAAATGATTTAGTGAGTTGGCCTGTTTTATGCTTTGAGATTGCCATGATGCTGGACAAGTCGATGCACTGCCGAGTAACAGTGGTGCAACAAAGTGAATTCAGTGTGTGACGCGACTCATGGATTCGATATTCATATCAGGAAATGGACCCGGACTGGTGCCGGGACGACAGGGAAGGAGAAGGCAGTATGCTCAAGAGACTCGTGATGACAGGCTGGTTGGCGCTTGCCGCCTTGCTGGCCAGCCCCAGTTGGGCTGAAGAGCTGGTGGCCGCATCGGTCGATGTTGTACAGGCAGCGGCGCCAGTGGTGGCTGCCGTGACCATCAACAAGGGTGACAATACCTGGATGCTGCTCTCTGCAGCCTTGGTGATCCTGATGTCGATCCCCGGGTTGGCGTTGTTTTATGGCGGTCTGGTACGTAGCAAGAACATGTTGAGCGTACTGATGCAGGTGTTCACCCTGTTCTCGCTCATCTGCGTGCTGTGGGTGATCTACGGTTATTCACTGACCTTTACCGAGGGCAACAGCCTTTACGGTTCTTTCAGCAAGGTGCTGCTCAAGGGGGTAACCCCTGATTCCATCGCGGCCACTTTCAGCAAAGGCGTCGGTATCAGCGAGTTTATCTATGTGGTGTTTCAAGGGGCTTTCGCGGCCATTACCTGCGGCCTCATCGTGGGGGCCTTCGCCGAGCGCATCAAGTTCGCCGCCGTCTTGCTGTTCTCGGTGATCTGGTTCACCTTCGCCTACATACCGCTGGCCCACATGGTGTGGTACTGGGCGGGCCCGGATGCTTATACCACGGTTGATGCTGCAGCCGCAGCAACGGCGACGGCCGGTTATCTGTTCCAGCATGGCGCACTGGATTTTGCCGGTGGCACTGTGGTGCACATCAACGCCGCCGTAGCCGGTCTGGTGGGGGCTTATCTGGTGGGCAAGCGTCTGGGTTACGGTCGTGATCCCATGACACCGCACAGCCTCACCATGACCATGATAGGGGCCTCCCTGCTCTGGTTCGGCTGGTTCGGGTTCAACGCAGGCTCCGCACTGGAAGCCAATGGCACCGCAGCGCTGGCCTTTATCAACACCTGGGTGGCCCCGGCCGCCGCTGCGCTCTCCTGGACCTTGGCCGAGTGGGTGATGAAGGGGCGTCCCTCCTTGCTGGGCGCAGCCTCAGGTGCCGTCTCCGGTCTGGTGGTGATCACCCCGGCGGCCGGTTTTGTCGGTGTGGGTGGTGGCCTTGTGATGGGCCTGATTGGTGGCGTGGCGGGGTTGTGGGGAGTTCACGGTCTCAAGCGCTTGCTTGGCGCCGATGACAGTCTTGACGTGTTTGGTGTGCATGGTGTGTGCGGCATTCTCGGTGCCCTGCTGACCGGCGTCTTCGCCAGCCCGGATCTGGGCGGTACCGGTGTGTGGGACTATGTCACCAACCAGGTTGCGGAGGGTTACTCCATCCTGGCTCAGGTGAAGATCCAGGCCATCGGGGTCGGGATCACCATCCTCTGGTCCGGTGTTATCTCTGTGGTGGCTTTCAAGCTGGTGGATCTGATGGTCGGTCTGCGAGTCAAAGAAGATGCGGAGCGTGAAGGGCTGGATGTCACCACCCACGGTGAGAAAGCCTATAGCCTGTAACCCAGTCGTGGCCATGTGCCAACAAGAGTGCGCCGCCGGTTATGCCGGCGGCGTTTTTATGCCTGCAAAAGTAGAGTGCGCTTTACCCAACCTTTTATGCCTGCAATTTGGGCAGATCTCCGCTAAACTCTGCCACCCTTAATGGGCTTGCCCCATTTTCCCCATCATTTTCTATGCCTTTGGAGCCGCTCATGCCGTTAGTGGGACATCAACACCAGATCGAGATCCTGGAACTGACTGACAAGGGAGATGGCAAAGGACGCTTGTTCGACCGCCCCCTGTTCGTCGAGGGTCTGCTGCCCGGTGAGCAGGCGCTGGTGGAGCTGACCGAGGTCAAGCCGAACTATCTGCACGGCAAGGTCACCGAGCTGCTCCAGCCCTCTGCCGATCGGGTCGCCGACTTTTGCCCCAACACAGAGTGCGGTGGTTGTCAGGTACGCCCGCTGGCCTATCCGGCCCAGCTCAAGCTCAAGCAGGCTCTGGTGCAGAGCGCACTGGAGCAGGCCGGGCTGGGTGATACCCCGGTCAAGGCGATCCTTGGCATGGAGAGCCCGTTCGCCTATCGCAACAAGGCGCAATATGCGGTGCGTGGCTGCGACGCCGGTGCCGAGATTGGCTTTTATCGCAAGCACTCTCACGATCTCATCACCGCCGACGATTGCGCTGTGCAGGACTCGTTGCACGTGGAGCTCAATGCCCGGGTGCGCAACTGGATGCGCGAGCATGACATCGCGGCCTATGACGAGGTGAACCACACCGGCTGTGTGCGCAACCTGATGACCCGCAAGGGCTTCAAGAGCGGCGAGCTGATGGTGGTGCTGGTCACCCTGGGTGAAACGCTGCCGTTCGAAGCCGAGCTGCTGGCGAGCTTAAGCGATCTGCCGGTCACTACCCTGGTGCAGAACATCAACGATGAGCGCACCAACCGCATTCTGGGCGCCACCAACCGGGTGCTGCTGGGCGAAGGGGTGATCCGCGACAAGATCCACGAACTCGAGTTCGAGATCTCGCCGCTCTCCTTCTTCCAGAACAACCCGACCCAGACCGATGTGCTCTACTCCAGCGCCCTCGAGTATGCCGAGCTGACCGGCAACGAGACGGTGTTCGACATCTATTGCGGTATCGGCACCATCTCCCTGTTCCTGGCAGGCAAGGCCGCCAAGGTAGTTGGGATCGAGTCGGTGGAGAGCGCCATCAGCGATGCCCGTCGCAACGCAGCCCTCAACGGCATCGAGCACACAGAATTCCATGTCGGCAAGGCCGAGCAGCTGATGCCCGAGCTGCACGCCCAGGGCGTGACCGCTGACGTGGTGGTGATGGATCCGCCCCGCAAGGGTTGTGACAAGGCGGTACTGCAGACGCTGGTCGCCATGGCACCGCGTCGTCTGGTCTATGTCTCCTGCAACCCGCAGACCCTGGCCCGCGACCTCGCCTGGCTGGTCAAGCAGGGCTTTGTGCTGGACGAGGTGCAGCCGGTGGACATGTTCCCTCACTCAATGCACGTTGAAGCGGTTGCCAGACTCAGTCTGCCAGCCGGCAACTGATCTGCCGGTATCGCCATTGATTGAACTGGCCCGATGGCTCTGATAAAAAACGACTCCAAATGGAGTCGTTTTTTATGACCGTGATCCGGCACTGCAGTCAAACAGGGAGGGTGAGCATGACGATTCGTCTGGCAAACGTGGAGGATGCGGCGGCGCTGGACCACTTCTTTCAGCAACTGGATCGGGAGACCTGCTTCATGCTGTATGAGGCAGGGGAGCGCCCCTCCGATGTCGAGGGTCAGCGCCAGCGTCTGGCGGCTATGCGGGCCAGCCCCAATCAGCGGATGTGGCTGCTGAGCCTGGGTGGTGAGGTGCAGGGTTTTGCCGTCCTGTTGGGAGGGAACATGCATCGCAATCGCCATTGTGCACTGGTGGTGATGGGGCTGCGGCCGAGTGCGCGCGGTCAGGGCTGGGGAGAGCGGTTACTGCGCACGCTTATTGAGGCTGCCAGCGATCTGGGTATCAACCGGCTGGAGCTGGGTGTCATGGCCCATAACGAGGTGGCTCATTCACTCTACCGCAAGTGTGGTTTCAGGGATGAGGGGTTGCGGCGGCAGGCGTATCAGCTGGACGAGGGCTATGTCGACGAAATCAGCATGGGGCTGCTGTTGCCGTCCGAAGCGTCATGATGCCGTTGGCCCGATTGTGCTTGGCCGGTATGAGGCAGGGGAGCAGGGTATAGAACCGCTTTATAGCAACCCCAAGGAGCAGAGACGATGAAAGGTGTCTTGTTACGCTGGCTGGCCCGCTACGATGCGTGGTGCGAGGAGTGGGGACTCACACAGGAGAACCGACGCTGCTGCATGCCTGTTCGTTATGATGAAGATGAGACAAAGAAGGCTGAGCCAGAGTGCGATGCAGAGTCTCTCAATCAAAATTGCGAGTCACGGCCCCGGTAACGCTGTTGTAGTCGAAGGAGAGGCCATCCGGATAGGCCGGGAAGCGGTCGATGGAGGCGCGCAGGATATAGCGGCAGTTGTTGTGACTGAGTCCGTTATCGGCCTGATCCGGCACATTGAGCTCTTGCGAGATGTAATGGGTGTCAGCGCTCTTCTTGCCCTGGTCAGCCACGGTTTGATCGGTGTCCAGTATGGCGGTGAAAAGGGACTCGCAATCATCCGGACTGCTGACGGAGATCTGATCACTGTCGCCACCCGGGAAAATGGTATCGGGGCTTTGGCCTCCCTGGTCTTCCTTGGTGCCCACCGGCCAGCCATACCGGTTGATGTCGAGATCCTGCTTACCCATGCCGCTAAAGTTATAGAGTGCCAGCGGCTCCCCTTTCGTCTTGACCGCCCAGCCAGCGTGGGCCAGTTGCACCGCACCGGCAAAGCTGGCTGAGGTGGTGGAGACAGTGCTCTTGAGCGCATCATCCTTGATATTGATGAAGCGGGGCAGGGCGGTGACGGCCAGGATCCCCAGCACTATGATGACCAGCACCAGTTCAATCAGGGTAAAGCCAAGGTTCGAGCGTTTCATTATTATTGAGTAGACCCATCAAATACGACAAACAGGTGAAAGTGACATGCAACTGATCGACACCCATTGCCATCTCGACTTCCCGGTCTTCGATCCCGACCGGGCGGCGCTGCTGGCCGAGTGCCGGCAGCTGGGGGTCGGCGAGTATATCATTCCCGCCGTGGGGGAGGAAAACTGGGCCCGGGTGATGGCGCTGAGCGAACAGCATGCGGGCATTGCCTATGGACTGGGTATTCATCCCTGGTACGTAGGCGCCCAGACGCCAGGGGTATTGACCCGGTTGCAAGGATTGCTGGCTGCCCGGCCTCGCGGTCTGGTGGCGGTTGGGGAATGCGGGCTGGATCTGCGCTCCCATGTGCCGCAGGAGGGGCAGCTTGAACTGTTCGAGGCGCAGATCAGGCTGGCCATGGATCATGAGTTGCCACTGATTATCCACTCGGTGCGGGCCAATGATACGGTCGCGAAAATATTGCGCCGCTTCAAACCGGCCAGAGGCGGCGTCATTCATGCCTTTAGCGGTTCGCTGCAACAAGGACAGGCATTCTGGCAATTGGGGTTTCGATTGGGGGTCGGAGGCGTGATCAGCTTTGATCGGGCCAACAAGACACGAGAGGCGATCCGCGATCTGCCGCTGGAAGCCTTGCTGCTGGAGACGGACGCGCCGGACATGCCGTTGCAAGGGCAGCAGGGGCGACCAAACACCCCCGCCAACTTGCCAAAAATTGCGCAACTATTGGCCGAGTTGCGGCAACAGCCATTGTCTCATGTTGCTTCGGTGTTACATGAATCCACTTTGCGTGCTTTCCAGATCGAAAGAGGGTTTGGCAACATTTGATTAACGTCAGGTTGCGTTGTGCTGAAAGTTGCAGGGAGTAAAAATCGTTTGCGGTCTAATTTGGCGACCTCCAGCGTATTTCATGCTTATAAAATGTGACCAGCATTCTACTTTGTCTTCCTGTAATTAGTATAATGCGCACCCTTGATTGACAGCAGAAACACACAAGTTGTTAACAAGCTGGAAGGTGCTACTAAAGAGGAAGTGTTAATAATGAATTTGATAATGGGTCTGGTGGGGATGGCAACGCTCATCCTTATCGCGGTGCTGTTCTCCAGCAACCGCAAGGCAATAAGAATTCGCACCGTGGCCGGTGCCTTCGCAATCCAGGCTGGTCTGGGTGCATTTGTACTGTATGTCCCTGTGGGTCGCGATATTCTGGTGGGTGTATCTGATGCCGTTTCCAGCGTCATCGGTTATGGCCAGAATGGTATCGACTTCCTGTTCGGTGGCCTGGTCAGCAACAAGATGTTTGAAGTGTTCGGTGGCGGCGGCTTTATCTTTGCCTTCCGCGTTCTGCCCGTCATCATCTTCTTCTCTTCCCTGATCGCAGTTCTTTATTATCTGGGCATCATGCAGTGGGTGATCAAGCTGCTGGGTGGTGGCCTGCAAAAAGTACTGGGCACTTCCCGTACAGAATCTCTCTCTGCGACTGCCAACATCTTCGTTGGTCAGACTGAAGCGCCGCTGGTTGTGCGTCCTTTCATCTCCAAGATGACTGACTCCGAGCTGTTCGCCGTCATGTGTGGTGGTCTGGCCTCCGTTGCCGGTTCCGTGCTGGCAGGTTACGCCTCCATGGGCGTCAAGATGGAATACCTGATTGCCGCCTCCTTCATGGCCGCGCCGGGTGGTCTCCTGTTCGCCAAGCTGCTGGTGCCGGAGACCGAATCCCCCAGCTATGACGAAAACTCTGCTGAAGGCGATCTGGAAGACAAGCCTGCCAACGTGATCGATGCCGCCGCTGCCGGTGCATCCGCCGGTCTGCAACTGGCTCTGAACGTAGGTGCCATGCTGCTGGCCTTCATCGGCCTCATCGCCATGATCAACGGTATCTTCTCTGGTGTGGGTGGTTGGTTCGGCATGCCGGAGCTTTCTCTGGAACTGCTGCTGGGCTGGTTGTTCTCCCCGCTGGCCTTCCTGATCGGTGTACCCTGGAGCGAAGCCGTGGTTGCCGGTTCCTTCATCGGCCAGAAACTGGTGGTGAACGAATTCGTGGCTTACCTGAACTTTGCCCCGTATCTGAAGGATGAAGTACTGATCAACGGTGTGGCCATGTCAGAACACACCAAGGCCATCATCTCCTTCTCCCTGTGCGGCTTTGCCAACCTCTCCTCCGTTGCCATCTTGCTGGGTGGTCTGGGATCAATGGCACCGAACCGTCGCAGCACCATTGCCAAGTTTGGTCTGAAAGCCGTACTGGCTGGCTCTCTGTCCAACCTGATGTCTGCCACTATCGCAGGCTTCTTCCTGGCACTGACTGCCATGTAATATTTGCCTGACACACAGGTAAAGACGAACGCCACAGCGAAATGCTGTGGCGTTCGCGTTTGGGGCGGTGACAACCGTTTTCCTTTCTAAACTAATAATAAAATGAGTCAAATCGGAGGTTATATGAATGAAGTGCTACTGGCGATGGCGGCCGGCTTTATCGTTGGCTTGTTGTTTTCTTTCCTCAAATTGCCGATCCCTGCACCACCCGTCCTGTCCGGGGTGATGGGGATCGTAGGAGTCTATCTCGGGGGCATTGCTTACTCCTGGGTACTCACACGTTTCTTCTCTTGACGCACTTTCCAGTACCGGATTTGCCAGATGTGAGGTACCTCTGAAATTGGCAAATCCGGCTTGCAAACACGGGGTATCTCGGCTGAAATAGGCATTGCCAGCAGGGTGCTGGCATTGACTAATGCCCGATCAAGTCGGGTGTTGGCGGTCAAATGGAATTGATTGGGAAGTCGGGTCAGAAGTCGTCGGCCTTTCTCAAGTCTTCATGGAACCAAGTCCGCACTTTTGTAAGAAAGTGACAGGGCTCTTGCCTTATTTACAGTCGTAGTGCCTGCATGGTGCCTGTGCATTCGCGCTGTAATTCCATTCCCGTATCTTGGGGAGTCGTGTCTTGCTGGTTGCGTTGCGACAAGCAGACGCTCGCCCTTGAGATCTGGATTAAATCGAGACTTTGGAGAATAGAATGACTGATCTGAAACTGGCCGCCCAACGCGCCCTGAACCTGATGGACCTGACCACCCTGAACGATGATGACACCGATAAGAAGGTTGTCGACCTGTGCCGCAAGGCCAAGTCACCGGCCGGCCTGACCGCCGCTGTCTGCATTTACCCCCGTTTCATCCCCATTGCTCGCAAAACCCTGCGTGAAATCGGTGCCGCCGACGTACGCATTGCGACCGTGACCAACTTCCCCCATGGCAACGACGATATCGAGATCGCCGTGGCCGAGACCCGCGCCGCCGTCGCCTACGGTGCCGACGAAGTGGACGTGGTGTTCCCGTACCGCGCCTTCATGGCTGGCAATGAACAGGTTGGCTTCGATCTGGTCAAAGCTTGTAAGGAAGCCTGTGGCGACAAGGCACTGCTGAAAGTGATCATCGAGACCGGCGAGCTGAAAGAAGAGGCGCTGATCCGTCGCGCTTCCGAGATCTGTATCGATGCCGGTGCCGATTTCATCAAGACCTCCACCGGTAAAGTGCCGGTCAATGCGACCCCGATCGCTGCCCGCATCATGATGGAAGTGATCAAGGCCAAGAACCCGAAAGTCGGCTTCAAGCCAGCCGGTGGCGTAAAAGATGCCGCTGTCGCGGGTCAGTACCTCGCCATGGCTGAAGAGATCCTGGGCAAAGACTGGGTCTCCCCCCGCACCTTCCGCTTTGGTGCATCCAGCCTGTTGGCCAGCCTGCTGGCCACGCTGGGGCATGGCGACAAGCCTGCCAACACCAGCGGTTACTAAGTTGATGAGAGGGCGAGCGCGGCTCGCCCTGTTATGCCCCCGCCAGATGGCGTGCGGGCAGGGATAACGGCTTAGGTAACGCCAGCAATGGCGGAGGGAATGAAAGATGTTTTTGCCTCAAGAAATTATTCGCAAGAAGCGCAACGGTGAAGCGCTCAGTACCCAAGAGATTCAATTCTTCGTTCAGGGCATTACCAACAACACCATAGGCGAGGGCCAGATTGCGGCGCTGGCGATGGCGGTTTACTTCAAAGACATGACCATGGATGAACGGGTCGCCCTGACCTGTGCCATGCGTGACTCCGGCATGGTATTGAACTGGGAGCACCTCAATCTGGGGGGCCCCATTGTCGACAAACACTCCACCGGTGGCGTGGGTGATGTGGTCTCCCTGATGCTGGGCCCCATGGTCGCCGCCTGCGGTGGTTTCGTGCCCATGATCTCCGGCCGCGGTCTGGGTCATACCGGTGGTACTCTGGACAAGCTGGATGCCATTCCCGGCTACCAGACCTCGGTCGACAACGATCGTTTCCTGAAAGTGGTGAAAGAGGCGGGTGTGGCCATCATAGGCCAGACCGGCGATCTGGCGCCCGCCGACAAGCGCATCTATGCGGTACGCGACATCACGGCGACCGTTGAATCCATCGCCATGATCACCGGCTCCATCCTCTCCAAGAAGCTCGCCTCCGGGCTGGAAGCGCTGGTGATGGACGTCAAGGTGGGGTCAGGTGCCTTCATGCCGACCTTTGAAGCGTCCGAAGAGCTGGCCAAGAGCATAGTGGCCGTGGCCAACGGTGCCGGTTGCCGCACCTCTGCCCTGCTGACCGACATGAACCAGGTGCTGGCCTCCAGCGCCGGTAACGGGGTGGAAGTGCGTGAAGCGGTGCGTTATCTGACCGGTGAATATCGCAACCCGCGCATTCACGAAGTCACCATGAGCCTGTGTGCCGAGATGCTGATCTCTGCCCATCTGGCCAGCGACGACGCCGATGCTCGCCGCAAACTGCAGGCGGTGCTGGACAACGGCAAGGCGGCCGAGATCTTCGGGCGCATGGTCACTGGTCTTGGTGGTCCGTCCGATTTCATGGAACGTTATGACAGTCACTTGCCCAAGGCTGCTATTGTGCGCCCAGTGTATGCTGCCAATGCCGGCTTCGTGACCGCCATGGATACCCGCGAGCTGGGTCTGGCCGTGGTTGCCATGGGTGGCGGTCGCCGCGCGGCGGGTGACAAGCTCGATTACGCCGTCGGTCTGACCGACTTTATCCGACTGGGTCAAAGCGTCGATGCTGACAAGCCGCTCGCGCTGATCCACGCTCAAACTGAAGATCAATTTGCTCAGGCTGCCAGCATGGTGCAGGCAGCTGTCAAGATCGGTGATACCCAGCCCCAGGCGTTGCCTGAGGTTTACCGTCGCATCGGTCTGGCTGATTTGTAACAAGGGGAAAACCCATGAAACGTACCTTTATTCTGATGATGGACTCTTTCGGTATTGGCGCTGCTGCCGATGCCGACAAGTTCGGAGATGTGGGCGCCAATACCCTTGGCCATATCGCCAAGGCCTGCGCTGCGGGTGACATTGAAGGCCGTGGCGCCCTCAATCTGCCGAACCTGAACAAGCTGGGTCTGGGCCATGCGGGCGAACTCGCTTCCGGCTACTTCCCGGAAGGGTTGAAGAAGGATATCGAGGTTGTCGGTGCCTACGGTTTCGCTCAGGAGCTCTCTTCCGGCAAGGACACACCGTCCGGCCACTGGGAAATTGCAGGTGTGCCCGTGCTGTTCGAGTGGGGCTACTTCAAGGATCACCACAACAGCTTCCCGCAGGAGCTGCTGGACGCCATCGTCGAGAAGGCTGGGCTGTCGGGTTACCTCGGCAACTGCCATGCCTCCGGTACCCAGGTGCTGGATGACCTTGGCGAAGAGCACATGCGCACCGGCAAGCCGATCCTCTACACCTCTGCCGACTCCGTGTTCCAGATTGCCTGTCACGAAGAGACCTATGGCCTCGAGAAGCTCTATGAGCTGTGCCACATAGTGCGCGAGCTGCTGGAGCCCTACAACATAGGCCGCGTCATCGCGCGTCCGTTCGTGGGCAGCGGCAAGGGCAACTTCAAGCGTACCGGCAACCGTCACGACTACTCTGTGCTGCCGCCGGCGCCGACAGTGCTGGATTACATGAAAGAAGCGGGTGGCCAGGTGGTCTCCATCGGCAAGATCGCCGACATCTATGCCAACCAGGGCATCACCAAGCAGGTGAAGGGCACGGGTCTGACCGAGCTGTGGGACAGAACCCTGGAAGAGGTGAAAGCGGCCGGTGACAACACCATCGTCTTCACCAACTTCGTCGACTTCGACTCCTCCTACGGTCACCGTCGTGACGTGAAAGGCTACGCCGATGCACTGGAGTACTTCGACTCCCGTCTGCCGGAGCTGTTCGAGATACTGCAGGACGGCGATGTGGTGGTGCTGACCGCCGACCACGGCTGCGATCCGACCTGGGGTGGCACGGATCACACCCGTGAATACATCCCCGTGCTGTTCTTCGGCAAGCCGGTCAAGGCGGGTTCCGTCGGTCGTCGCGAGACCTTTGCCGACATCGGCCAGAGCATAGCGGCCTACCACGGTTTGCCGAAATTGGAATACGGTACCAGCTTCCTGTAATTTACCCGCCCGTCACTCAGGTGGCGGGCAACCAATAAAGACAATAAAACTCAACCTAGTGTGAAGGAATCAAGAGAATGGCAACTCCTCATATCAATGCGAAAGATGGCGCCTTTGCTGATACCGTACTGATGCCGGGTGATCCCCTGCGCGCCAAGTACATCGCCGAAACCTTCCTGGAGAACGTCGAGCAGGTGTGTGACGTGCGCAGCATGCTCGGCTTTACCGGCACCTACAAGGGTCGTCGCATCTCCGTCATGGGCCACGGCATGGGCATTCCGTCCTGTTCCATCTACGCCAAAGAGCTGATCACCGACTACGGTGTGAAGACCCTGATCCGCGTGGGTTCCTGTGGTGCCGTGCGTGAAGACGTGAAACTGCGCGATGTAGTGATCGGCATGGGTGCCTGCACCGATTCCAAGGTCAACCGTCTGCGCTTCAAGGATCACGACTTCGCTGCCATCGCCGACTTCGACCTGGTCGCCAATGCAGTGCAAGCCGCCAAGAACAAGGGCGTGCCGGTGCGCGTGGGTAACATCTTCTCCGCCGACCTGTTCTATACCCCGGATCCCTCCATGTTCGACGTCATGGAAAAATACGGCATCCTGGGTGTCGAGATGGAAGCGGCCGGTATCTACGGCGTGGCCGCAGAGTACGGTGCCAAGGCACTGACCATCTGCACCGTCTCCGACCATATCCGTACCGGCGAGCAGACCACCTCCGAAGAGCGTCAGCTGACCTTCAACGACATGATCGAAATCGCGCTGGACTCCGTCCTGCTGGGCGACAAGTAATCCCCATTTACATCATGCAAAACGGCGACCCTAGGGTCGCCGTTTTTTTATGAGCCGACTGCCTGTTGCCGGTTCAGCTTGCCGGCGTATCCGATGAGGGCGGACTCTTCTTCTTGTGTTTGCGCACCCGCATGTAGTTGCGGCGTACACCATAGGAGATAAGCAGACCGGCCAGCAGCGCCACCAGCAGCATCAGCCGCTGTTTTTCCTGAATCACTTTGAGCCGGGTGTCCTTCTCCGCCAGTAATTGATGCTCTTCCAGCGTGATGCGCAGGTAACCCAGCGTCTGTTCCTCATCCAGTATCTCCTGCACAAACTGGATGCGTCCCTTGCCCTGCTCAGGCAGCGACTTGTTGTCACCGCCGATGGGGAGCAGGCTGTCCAGTGGCACGGCCTGATCCGATTGGGCGAGGGGAATGCCACGGGCATCATAGAGGGTGGCATCGAGGATCTCGGGCTCGGCGGCCAGATCCTGGGCCAGCCGTTCCAGCTCGCTGTTCTTGTCCTCCTTGATCCAGCGTTTCATGTCGCGGGCAGCATAGGCGACCAGTGCCTGCGCCCGGTTGCGCGCCTCGCTGTGCAGCGATGCCTGGCTCTCGCTCTGCATGTGGATGAGCACACCGAGCACCCAGAGGCCGAGCAGTATACCGGCGCCCAGGCTGAGAACACGTTTGATGGGAAGATGACGCAAGCGTTGAGCCTCCTGATGACAAGCGGTGGCGGGATCTTGGCGCTTGCCTGTACAAAAAGCAATACGCTACTCTGGGCCAGTTTTGTAACCCCATGATCACCAAGGAAGGCTCTATCTCTATGCTGTTGTCCCAATTACCCGCTGCCTTGTCCGAGTGGCCAGAGTGCCTGCACAGCGCCCCCTGGTGGCAGCTGACGCCACAAGCCTTGCTGCCCGTTGCCCAGCCGCTGGACGGCGCCTGGCTGGTGCTGTTTGGCAAGCCTCTTGCCGCCCGGCATCTGGCGCGTCTGGCCGAGCTGCTGGCGGCGCAGGATATTCAGGCGCAGCTCTATCCGCCGAGCACACCGGCCGGGGTGCCCTTGCTGTTGTTGGGCACGGACAGGTTCTCCCCCGAGCTGGTGCAGTTGCTCAAGGCCGAAGCGTGGGACATCGACATTTGCCATCTGTCCGCGCTGCCGACCCTGAGCGAGCCCGGTTTGCTGGTGATGGACATGGACTCCACCGCCATCCAGATCGAGTGCATCGACGAGATTGCCCGTCTGGCTGGCGTGGGAGACCAGGTTGCCGCCGTGACGGCCGCCGCCATGCAGGGCAAGCTGGAGTTTTCCGACAGTTTGCGTAATCGGGTCGCCCTGTTGGCGGGTGCACCAGTGACCATTCTCGATGAGGTGGCGGCCCAGATGCCCTGGATGCCAGGGTTGCAGCTGATGGTCGATACCCTCAAGCAGGCCGGTTGGAGGGTGGCGATCGCCTCGGGCGGTTTCACCCGTTTCGCCGGTGAGTTGCAGCAGGCGCTGGGGCTGGATGCCATCTTCGCCAACGAGCTGGCAGTCGAGGGGGCACAGCTGACCGGCCAGGTGAGCGGGCGCATCGTCGATGCCAGCGTCAAGGCAGACGTGCTGCAACAGCTGGCGACAGCGTTCGGTATTCGTCCTGCCCAGACAGTGGCCATTGGCGATGGCGCCAATGATCTGAAAATGATGGGTGTGGCCGGACTCGGCATCGCCATTCACGCCAAACCGCGGGTGCGGGCCCAGGCTGCGGCCACTCTAAACCATCATGACCTGGAAGGGGTGATCTGCCTGCTGGGGGCTCTTGCCTGTCGCGATCGTCGCTGGGATCGCAGCTGACCCCTGATTAGCCGCGCACAACTGACCCCACGTCACGGAGGACGTTACATCGAGATGGAACTGTTACAGCAATCCCTGTTTATCCCCTGTGGCGCACATCAACTGCATGTGCGCCATATACAGCCGCGGGTGGCGGTACATGGCGAGCCAATCCTGATGGTGCACGGCGCCATCGAGAATGGCCGCATCTTCTACACTGAATCGGGCAAGGGGCTGGCCTGCTTTCTGGCACGCCACGGTTATCAGGTATATGTGGCCGATCTGCGGGGGCGGGGCTTGAGCACACCGGCCATCGCCGAGCAGTCGGAGCATGGCCAGCATGAGCTGATCACCGAGGATCTGCCCGCTTTGCACCGCTGGATTGCGGCGCGTCACAGCGGTTTCAAGCTGCACTGGATGGCCCACTCATGGGGTGGCGTCATCATGGCCTCGACCCTGGTGCGTTTTCCTGAGCTGATCGAGCAGATCGCCAGCCTGGTGTTTTTTGGCACCAAGCGCGGGGTATCGGTACAAAACCCCGAGCGCTGGTTGAAGGTGGATCTCATCTGGAATCGACTGGCGCCCTGGCTGGCCCGTCGCACCGGTTTTCTGGCGGCCCGCCGTCTGAAGATGGGGGCGGATGACGAGCCGCTGCGCTACTTGCAGGAGACGATTCCCTGGGTCAAATGTGGTCCCTGGCAGGACCCGTACGACGGCTTTGCCTATGATGAAGCCGCGGCGCGGGTCAACTGGCCGCCGCTCTGGATGATCTCGGCCAAGGCTGACAAGGTGCTGGGTCACCCGACCGATGTGCGCCGCTTCACTGCCGAGATGGGGTCAGCCGCACGCCACACCCGGCTTGGCAAGGATAACGGCAACCGGCTCGATTACGATCACATCAATATGCTGACTGCGCCGCAGGCGCAGGAGGATCACTTCCCGCAGATCCTCGCGTGGCTGCTCAACCCGCAGGCGGCATGACAATAAAAACAGGGCGCATGTTGCGCCCTGTTTCGTTCAGGCGGGTTCAGTGTTGCGGCGAAGTGATGCCGAGCCTGAACAGGGTGGCCTGACTGGTATCTGTCAGCTCGCCTACCCCCACCACGCTCCACAGCTCCTCTTCCAGCTTTTTGGCCTTGTGAATGGCGAACTTGGCGATGTAGTCCAGCTCGTTGGCGATGAAGTTGGTGTCGGGTCGCCCGGTGCGGGAGATGCCGACCAGCACAGAGTAGAACTCCCCCTGGCGCAAGGCCTGTTCAATGAAGCTGCGTTTTTCCGCCAGGCTCTGAAAGCTGCTGGCCAGTCGGCTGGTAAACACGGGCAGGCCGGCTGGCGTATGCAGGCTGGCGATATAGACCTCTTCCTCCTGGGGCTTGTCCTCCCGCTCGATGGCGCGCAGCGGGTTCATGACCAGCTGTTTGAGCAGGTCTCCCTGGAACAGGGGATAGAGGTTGTCTTGATCGCTGCGCTCGGCATAGGCCCGCAGCAGACGTGACAGGCTGCGAGTATGAGGGGCATGGCCGATGGAGGCCGGTTTTGGAGCGCCCCTCAGCTTGTTGATGTACACAGGGGTACTGAAGACATGGTGGGTGTAGATGTTGCGCAGCGCCCTGGCCATGCCGCGATAACGGCGCTGTTCCTGCGCAGCCTTGAGTTTGTTCTGGTTGCTTTCAATCAGCAGGCTGAAGAACTGGCGGCCGGTATGGCGCTCCGGGTCCCCCTCGATGCAGAGATGCAGTACAGTCCGTGTCTGGTTGATGCTGACCAGCCGGTAGGAGAGGTGTTGCAAGTCCATGCTCTTGGAGAGCTCCTGCAAACGGGGCAAGGCGATGGTGACTATGTCGTCTTTCGCGCCATCGATCGCCTCTTCCAGCTCTATCTGCATGCCGTGGGCCGAGATGTCGCGGGTCCAGCCCAGCCAAGCCTTGCCATTATGCTTGATGGCAACGGCCGTCTTGTGGATGTAGCGTGCTTCTTTGCGCAGTTGAACATAGTGCAGCGTCTCGATTTCAAAGGGGGCCGCCCCGGTATCGTGGCCGAAGCGCTGCAACTCGTTGGCGTTGTGCTGCAAGGTGGCATCGTATTGAAACTCTTCCCGCTGATTTTCAAGGCCAATCTCCTGCAGCAAGCCGACATGGCTTATCTGCTTGAGCCGTTCTTGTAGCAGCATGTCCTGCAACTGCAGGTTCTCCTGGTTTTGCTGGCTGGCGAGATCGGCCTCGTGCAGCGCGCAGCGTTCGAGGCTGAATTTATAGACGCGCCAGCTGGGCCGACGAGCACCAACCTGGAAAAACAGTGAGGTCAGGCCGCTCTGCTGCAACTCTTCCCGGGTGGCGGAGAAAAAATAGAGGTGGCTGCGAACCGAGTGGGTGAAGCAGTAGATCAGGGTCTCACGTAAGGTACCTGCTGCGGGTAGCAGGGATTGCATACGGGCTGCCGAAAAGAGGCTGGCGAGCATGTCGCGGTTCTTGGCATCGCGCCAGTATTCGAGGATATGCTGGTTATTCTCGGTGCGAAGGGCAATCTCGAGGCTGGGGCTGTCTCCCGAGCCGAAGAACAGCGGCATACCGGTCATGCGAGGCAGGTAGAACTGCTCGTAGCCCTTGATGATGGCGGCCGACAGCAGGTAGTCGACACTGACTCGATAGCGGCTCTTGTTGCTCTCGATAAATTCCGTGAGGAAGGCATCAAAGCCCGGGTGTTCACCTGTCTTGACCAGCCTCAGCCAATATTTTCCTTCCTTGCTCTCCTCTCCCAAAATCTGGTAGCTGACCGGTTGGTGCAGCACTGGGTTGGGATGGTCCCGTTCCAGGCCGGTAAAGAAGACTTCGACCTGGGCACCGGTCTGGTAATTGGGCAGATAGGAGACCGAGACGCGAATGCCGCCGATGGAGAGATCCGAGCTCTTGGCAAACAGCTTTTCTCCATCGGCAAACTTGATCACCACGGGAGAGCTGAAGTGCATTCGCTCCTGACGTCGACCATAGTAGCTGGCGAAGGGAATGGCATTGACGTCGAACTGCCGAAATGGGCTGGTGGGCGGTTGCAACTGATGGTCGCTCTTGTGCTGGTGGTGTTTCTGCCAATATTGCAGCGTCTCGTACACGCCAAGAGTGTACAGATCGCGATAGAGATAGCATTGGGACTGGAACAGGCCGATAGCTTCGGCAGGCATGAAGTGGGTGACCCCTTCAAACTCATGCACCAGGCAGGCGTCTCCCAGCTCGTCACGCATGTCGATGACCCGCCGGCAGAGAGTACATCTGCGCTTGATCTCCATCTTGATCAGAAAACGGCTGTTGCTGTTTTCACCTTGAGTCAGGCGGTTGAAGATGTCATCGAAATCCTTTTCTCTGAGCAGAGGAATGAGCTGTTCGATCAGGTGTTGTTGTTCTGAATCCATGTGTTCCTGCCACGGAAAGTCATTTTTCCGATTCTGGGTTTGATCTGTCGGTCGCAAACAAGTATATCAAGCAGGAATTCATCCTGTCCCCGAGTTATCCATGGCCAAAAATAAAACTGCCTATGTTTGTACCGAATGTGGTGCCGACTTCACACGCTGGCAAGGCCAGTGTGGTGAGTGCAAGGAGTGGAACACCATTACCGAGGTTCGTCTGGGGTCGGTGACGCCAGGCAAGAACGCCCGCTATACCGGCTATGCTGGCGCCATCGGCAGTCAGGTACAGACGCTGGCGGAGATCGCCACCACAGAGATCCCCCGCTTCTCCTCGGGTTTCAAGGAGCTGGATCGGGTGCTCGGCGGTGGTGTGGTGCCGGGTTCTGCCATTCTTATCGGCGGTAATCCGGGGGCGGGCAAGTCCACTCTGCTGCTGCAGACCATGTGTGGTCTGGCCGAGCGGATGAAGACCCTTTATGTCACGGGTGAAGAGTCGTTGCAGCAGGTGGCGATGCGCGCCGGCCGGCTGGGCTTGCCCACTGACAAGCTGCGGATGCTGTCGGAGACCAGCGTCGAGCAGATCTGCATCATAGCTCAGCAGGAGCAGCCGCAGATCATGGTCATCGACTCCATCCAGGTAATGCATGTGGCGGATGTGCAGTCATCTCCCGGCTCCGTCTCCCAGGTGCGGGAGGCCGCGGCCCTGTTGACCCGTTATGCCAAGCAGAATCACGTCGCCATCTTCATGGTGGGCCACGTCACCAAGGACGGCACCCTGGCAGGCCCCAAGGTGCTGGAGCACTGTGTCGACTGCTCAGTGCTGCTGGATGGGGCCAATGACTCGCGTTTTCGCACCCTGCGCTCCCACAAGAACCGCTTCGGTGCCGTCAACGAGCTCGGCGTGTTCGCCATGACGGGGCAGGGCATGCGCGAGGTGAGCAATCCCTCAGCCATCTTCCTCAGCCGGGGTGAAGAGCAAGCGCCTGGCTCCATCGTCATGGTGATCTGGGAGGGCACCCGGCCACTGTTGGTCGAGCTGCAGGCGCTGGTGGATTACTCCCAGCTCTCCAATCCGCGTCGGGTGGCGGTGGGAATGGATCACAACCGGCTCGCCATGCTGCTGGCCGTGCTGCACCGTCACGGCGGGCTGCAGATGGCGGATCAGGATGTCTTCATCAACGTAGTGGGGGGCGTCAAGGTTGAAGAGACCAGTGCGGATCTGGCTCTCTTGCTGGCCATGGTCTCCAGTTTTCGTGACCAGGCCCTGCCCAAGGATCTGGTAGTCTTTGGCGAAGTGGGTCTGTCCGGCGAGATCCGACCCGTGCCGTCCGGTCAGGAGCGGTTGCAGGAAGCGGCCAAACACGGTTTTCGCCGTGCCATAGTGCCCTATGCCAACGCACCCAAGCACCCCATTGAGGGGATGGAAGTGGTACCGGTGAAGAAACTGGCAGATGCGCTTGAGGCGTTGTAACCCCCCATCCAGCGCAGTTTGCACAGCGTGAAGATTCAGCAATAAAAAGGAGCGCAAACTGGCGCTCCTTTTTATTGATTCTGGACTGGGGCTCAGGGATGAGGATGTTCCAGGTGCTCGTCCAGCAGCTGCTCCAGTTCACGGTGGAGCAAGTCCTCGTCGCCGACATTGAGCTCTATCATCCGCTTGAGGTGGGTCGCACTGTCGATATCGATATGGTGGCAGTAGAACCCCAGTTTCTTGCTAGCTTCATGGGTCAGCTCCACCTGCATCTTGATCTCGATGTCGCTGCCGCTCAGGACAAAGCCGAGTTCGTACTCTTTGTTATCACGGCTCTCCCAGTCATCGGGCCGGATCAGAAGCGCCCCTTGCAGAGAGACATCGACCAGTTGGGTCCGCCATGTTTTATCTCCCTGGACGAGGTCGGCCATGGTCAAGTAGAGGATCCGTGAGAAACGTCGACGCTCGGACATTATCATCTCCTGTCAGCAATAGGGATTAGCGCTATAAGGTCATGACATAGAGTGTAATGCACCTTGCGCATCAGGATCTTGAACTGGCTCCGAAATTGGATATCAAACCCGTTGGGCGCTGAGTGACTCTACCACTTGCAGTGCCTTGACCAGCCGATCTTCCTGTTTGAAGCGATCCTCCAGTACAGGTCCCAACTGATTCAAATCCTCATCAAGCAGCAACATTTGAGCTTCGTCTGCGTTGCTGTACTTGTCGTTGAATTCCAGTGCGAATTCAGTGCATTCCCGAATGTGGGGATAGATGCGCTTGGCCAGTTCCAGCTTGTCACCGCTGGCCTGTTCAAAGGCGGCGACCACATGGTTGTAGATCTCGAAGTGACCGGCGCTGACGTAGTCGACCAGCTGATCGCAAAAGCGTTGCAGCTCGGATGGACTGGGCAGTGAGCGTTGTTTGTTGCGGGCGGGGGTCAGCCCGGCGAGCCGCATGTATTCGACCAGCAGTGCCTGCCTGGCATCCAGCCAGTCATCGATAGCACGGTGTTTTCCTGCCAATGCGCGCTTTGTTTTTTCCAGTTCAGTTAACATAATCCCTCCGTGGGGCATAGGCATGGAGTGCTATCGCTACAGGCCTCCGGCCTTTCTTATTGACTGACGACACTCCCTATAACTAGGGAAAATCCGGTTGACCGTCAATAGGTGTATGGGGATATTGTTACGTCAGGTGGTGTTTTGGCTACAAGACGTCATCATTTGTTCTCCCCTTCCTGTCGCTCACGATAACGAAGTGGCGAGATATGTGACTATTTCCGCAGATCTTGATGAAAACCCCAGCATTCAAGCCAATCTGGCTGATAAAGCCTTTGCCTGAGTGTTTTTTTTTGAATAGAGTGGCCCGGTGCTAAATGCCCGATCATAAAGGAAATGTTATGAACAAAGCTCAACTTGTCGATGCAATTGCAGCCAAAGCAGATCTGAGCAAAGCTCAGGCCAAAGTGGCTCTGGAAGAGATCATCAATGGTATTACCCAGAGCCTGAAAGAAGGCGATGCCGTGCAGTTGGTGGGTTTTGGTACCTTCAAGGTGAACCATCGCGCTGGCCGTACTGGCCGTAACCCGCAGACTGGTAAAGAAATCCAGATTGCAGCCGCGAATGTGCCGTCCTTTGTGGCAGGCAAGGCGCTGAAAGACGCCGTCAAGTAATCGTGTAAAACCCGGCGCCAGCCGGGTTTTTTATTGCCATCGTCAGCGGAATTTGTTTCAGATACACTCAAGATATGGCGTGCGCCGTAGTGAGGTGGATGATGGAACAGAAAAATGCCATTCGGCAGGTTGCGGTACCTTGGGCTCCGTCCCGCCAACTCCCCCCAGGCCTGGTTGTGGCCGAGCTTCATCAGGATATCTGGAGTGACTCCCTGACCGTCATGCTGGGTCGGGCGCGCAGTATCGATCTGCCGCCACAGATCCTGTGTCGAGTCTATTTTCGTCATATCTTCGCCGTTCGGGTCATGGAGGACTGTGATCTGTCGGAAGGCAAGGAGAGCCATGCCATCGAGGAGCAGATCCAGCTCATCACCCCGTCCCGTTTCGCCAGTTGGTTCCATCAGGAGTCGGAGGGCCTGCATCTGGATGAGGATCTGCAGCACTATCGCATCTCGACCTGGGACTACTGTGCCGACGTACTGACATCATTTGCGCCCGAACTGCAGTTTGTGGACAAGGGGGAGTAACTCAGGAGCGATGGCCCCATAGAGAAAAGCGGGTAACATCTGGTGTTACCCGCTTTTTCATTGGTTGGCAGGGAGGTGACATGGATCAGCTCAGCAAATGATCCTTGTGCAGGCCCAGCACAATCAGCAGACCGAGAAAGTAGAAGGCGCTGAGCTTGATGCCGAGGATGGCCAACAGTCCGGCGCAGAGCCGGACAACTGCCTTGTGCAGCCATGAACCCGTGAAGCGGTACATGATCACTCTACCGATTCGGCGCTGGCAAATTCCGGCACCTTGGCCATGGCATCCAGCACGACTTGAATGCCGGCACCCGGCTTGCAGGCGTTCTCGCTAAGGTGACGACGCCAGGCACGGGCTCCCTGCATGTTCTGGAACAGGCCCAGCATGTGGCGGGTCATGTGGGAGAGATAGTTGCCTTTGGCCAGCTCCTGCTCCATGTAGGGAAGCATCATTCGCACCACTTCATGGCGGCTCGGGATCTCGCTCGTCAGACCGAACAGCTGGCTGTCTACCTGCGCCAGCATGTAGGGGTTCTGGTAGGCTTCGCGCCCCATCATGACCCCATCCACCTGCTGCAGATGTTCCAGCGTTTGCTCGAGGCTGGTGACACCGCCGTTGAGGGCTATGGTCAGCTCGGGATAATCCTGTTTGACCCGATAGACGCGGGGATAGTCGAGTGGCGGTATCTCGCGGTTTTCACGTGGGCTCAGACCGCTGAGCCATGCCTTGCGGGCATGGACGATAAAGGTATCGCAACCGGCATCGCGCACCTGCTCGATAAAGGCCTGCAAAAATTCGTAGGAGTCCTGATCGTCGATACCGATCCGGGTCTTGACCGTCACCGGGATATCGACCGCATCGCGCATCGCCTTGACGCAGTCGGCCACCAGCGCCGGTTCACCCATCAGGCAGGCACCGAAGCGGCCATTTTGAACCCGATCTGACGGGCAGCCGACGTTGAGGTTGATCTCGTCATAGCCGCGCTCCCGGGCCAGCTTGGCGCAGTGGGCCAGATCCGCCGGATTGCTGCCACCCAGTTGCAGAGAGACGGGGTGCTCCTGCTCGCTGTAACCCAGATAATCTCCTTTGCCATGGATGATGGCACCCGTGGTCACCATTTCGGTATAAAGCAAGGTCTGGCGGGTCATCAGACGGTGGAAATAACGGCAATGCCGATCGGTCCAGTCCAGCATGGGGGCGATGGAAAAACGCTGCGCCTGCATAAAAATCATCCGGGTTGGCTAAACAAAGGGGCGGGATTTTATCACAACGTGAGGCAGCCCCAGAAAATGAATTTTGTCGCCGCGCCATGCGAGGCCCTGTGGTAGTATCCGGCTAATAGAAAGGGTATTTGCGTGATCATGAATCAAGACCAACTTTTACAACGAGCCGAACGACTCTGCGAACAACGCGGGATCCGCTTCACCCCTACCCGGCGCCAGGTATTCACTCTGCTGGCCGCCCACGGCAACGCCATTAGCGCCTATGATCTGCTGGCTCAACTGCAGCAAACCGAGGCTCATGCCAAGCCGCCGACTGTCTATCGAGCGCTCGACTTTTTGCTCGAGCAGGGTTTTGCCCACAAGGTGGAGTCGCTCAACGCTTTCATATTCTGCTGTCATTTTGACCATGCCCATCCGATGCAGTTGCTGATCTGTGACGAGTGCGGGGATGTAGTCGAGCTTCACGATACGGCGATCGATAGCGCGTTTTCCGAGCAGGCCCACTTGCATGGTTTTACTATTACCAATAAGACAATCGAGGCACATGGCCAATGTGCTCGCTGTACGCCCACCGTAGGAAGTCAACATGAAGGCTGATTTTGTAAACCCATTCCTGCTTTCCCTGCTCAATGTGCTTTCTACCATGGCACAGCTGGAGCTCAGACCAGGGAAACCCAAGCGCAAGATGGACGAACTGGCGCGCGGCGATGTCTCTGGTCTTATCGGCATGGTCGGTCCGCAGACCAGGGGTTCCCTCTCCATCAGTTTCGAGAAGGGACTGGCACTGGAGATCATGCGCCGCATGCTGGGTGAAGCTCCGGCGACCATCAACGAAGAAGTGACCGACATGGTGGGCGAGATCACCAACATGGTGACCGGCGGCGCCAAGCGCATGCTGGGAGAGAAGGGCTACGAGTTTGATATGGCGACCCCCATCATAGTTTCGGGCCCCAACCACACTATTACCCACAGGGCCGACGGCACCAAAATCATGATGCCGTTCGAGTCAGACTACGGTCGGGCCACCATCGAAATCTGTTTCGAGTAATCCTATGTGGAAAGTGCTGAAATGGCTTGTCATCGGCGGGGTCTTGCTACTCATATTGTCTGATGTCCAGATCAACACCTCGCTCTACAAGTACGACGACAACAAGGTGGTGGTGAGTTTTCCGCGCTGGCAGGCAGACAGGCCCTGGGGCACGTTTCAGTGGCATGCCGGTCGGATCGAGACGCGCTGGTATGGCCTGGAAGGCAAACCCAAACCGGTAGTCCCGCTGCTTTGATGTTGTGGTGACGGATCAGAGAAAAGAGAGAGGCCAGCATATGCTGGCCTCTTTTTATATCGGAACAAATTGTTGTCAGGCGGCTTCGGCAGCCAGCTTCTCGCTGGAGCGCACCGCCATGCCCAGGCCACAGGCCAGCAGGGTCGGCAGCAACCAGGCCAGGCCCTTGTCAAACAGTGGCAGGAAGGCAAAGGCATCCATCTTCATGCCGGCAGCACCCAGACCATCCAGGCAACCGAACAGGAATGCCACCAGCAGTACGCCACGGAACACCAGGCGAGGGCGCCCGAAGTATCCCTTCAGGAAGGTGACCAGCACCAGAGCCACTGCGACCGGATAGATGGCGACCAGCACAGGGATGGAGAGGCTGATAAGTTGGCTCAGACCCACGTTGGCGACGATGGCACAGATGGTACCCAGCAGGACAACCAGCTTCTTGTAGCTCATGCCAGTGAGATTGTGGAAGAAGTCGGAGCAGGCGGAGATGAGGCCCACTGCGGTAGTGAAGCAAGCCAGGGTGATGATGCCGGCCAGAATGAACTGACCCGGTTGACCGAACAGGCTCAGCACATAGGCGTTCACGATGGCGCCGCCATTGCTGACGTCGGTGGCAACCCCGGCTGCGGTATTACCCAGCTGAAACAGGGAAACATAGACCACGGACAGACCGATGGCAGAGATAACACCCGCAATGGCCAGATACTTGAACTGGCTCTTGTAGTCGTTGATCCCCTTCTGGCGCAACAGATCGATGATGAGGGCGCCAAACATCAGGGAAGCCAGGGTATCCATGGTGTTGTAGCCTTCCAGGATCCCCTTCACGAACGGGCTCTCGAGATAGTCACCGGTGGCGCTTGGCATTGTGCCTTGCGGCGCGACGAAGACGCCGACGGCCAGGGTCAGCAGCAGCACCATCAGCAGTGGCATCAGGTACTTGCCGATGTTATCCATCAGCTTGCCCTGATTGAGGGAGACCAGTAAGGCAATGCCGAAGAAGATCACTGTATAGGCGGCAAGACCGGCTTGACCCATATCACCGATAAAGGGCTTGAGGCCCATTTCATAGGCAACCAGACCGGTACGGGGAGCAGCAAAGGCCGGGCCAATGATGATATAGATGGCCACGGCCAGTGCGGTTGCCAGTCCGGCAGGCAGAAATTTGGTCATGCCAGCCCAGCCATTACCCGCTTTGGCGACAGCAATGATAGTGATGAGGGGCAGGCCCACGGCTGTGACCAGGAAGCCCAGCATGGCCAGAGAGAGGTGCTCACCTGCCATGTAGCCTGCCAATGGCGGGAAAATGATGTTACCGGCGCCCAGATAGAACGCAAAGGTCATGAAGCCCAATCCGAGTACATCGGATAATGTGAGTGATTTCGTCAAGTTCAACCTCGTCTGTCTTGTAAACTATTGCTTGTTATAGTTTTTTATTGGTCAGTGACCGGCGTTGTTCAGGGGTAAAAAAAAGGAGCCCCGCGTGTTTTTTCATCACAACCAGTGGTTTGAGCTGGTCTGGAGCGGGCGCTCGTTTGAGAGTCAGCATAATGGCGTGAAAAAATAGTTCAAGACGAAATTTACATCTTCAAATAGAAGGGGTGGGTCAGTTGGATGTATCTGTCGGAATAGGCTCCCACAGCAGAATGGATCACAATCTCACCCTGCTCACACCTGTTTAATCCTCTGCCAAGTAGCAATAAAACACGATTTGCCTCTTTCCCGGCTCTGGTGATAACAGCTGTATAACAAACCCCATGCAGATCATAATCTGCCGAGATGCATAAAATTTCATCGGCCATGGCGGTCGGAAACACCAGCGCGACTTGTCCGACAGGGGTCAGCAAGCGATCGCATGCGGCCAGCAGATCCCGGCTGTCGAGGGAGCCTGTATGTCGAGCCAGTGCCCTGGCCGGGTCGCGCAGAGACTGGCCTGCCCCAAAGTAGGGAGGGTTGGAGACGATGAGGTCATAGGGGGTCGCCTGATAATCCTGAATGGCGCCCTCCATGATGTTGATCCGGGTTGCCCAGGGGGAGGCCGCCACATTCTCTCTGGCCTGAGTCGCTGCATTCATATCCAGCTCCACCGCATCTATGATGCAGTCGGATCTGCTGCGTTGGGCCAGCATGAGTGCAACCAGGCCGCTACCGGTACCTATGTCCAGCACCCGGCGGGTCTCGGCCACCGGTGCCCAGGCGCCCAGCAGTATGCCGTCCGTGCCGACTTTCATGGCGCAGCGGTCGTGCTCGACGTGAAACTGTTTGAAGGTAAAGCCGCTGTTTCGTCCCATCTGACCCCCGTCATATGCCAGTTACACACAAAATGGTCGGCGATTATAGCGACTAAGCCACAGTCACCATAGGAGCCGACGGCATAATCGCCTATAATCTGCCGTTTCCTTAATGACCGAGTATTGCCATGAGCCAGTCCTTTGATGATTTCGACCTGCATCCAGCCCTCAACCGGGCCTTGGCCGAGATGGGATTCACCCGCCCGACCACCATCCAGCAGATGGTGTTGGAGCCAGCCCTGGACGGCCGCGATATTCTGGCATCCGCTCCGACCGGTACCGGCAAGACGGCCGCCTTCGTGCTGCCTGCTCTGCAACATCTGCTGGATTTCCCTCGCCGCAAGCCGGGCCCGTGCCGCATGCTGATCCTGACCCCGACTCGCGAACTGGCGTTGCAAGTTACTGCCCACGCCAAAGCGCTGGCGGTGCACACCAACCTCAGCATCGAGACCATCATTGGCGGCGTCAGCCACGAAGAGCAGCTGCCTGCCCTGACCAAGACCACCGACATAGTGGTCGCTACTCCGGGCCGTCTGCTCGAGTACATAGATAAAGAAGAGTTCGAGAGCCACGACATCGAAGTGCTGGTGCTGGATGAAGCTGACCGCATGCTGGACATGGGTTTTGTCAAGGATGTGAATCGGATAGTGGCGGAGGCGCGGTATCGCAAGCACACCATGCTGTTCTCTGCGACCCTGGAAGGGGCCGGGCTGGAGAAGTTTGCCAACGAGATCCTCAACGAGCCGGTAGAGTTGCATGCCGAGCCGCCCCGCAGCGAACGTCGCCCAATTACCCAGTGGGTACATCTGGCCGATGACGCCGCCCACAAGCTGGCCCTGTTGATCCACATCCTCAAGGATCCGGAAACCCAGAAAGCCATCGTCTTCGTCAGAACCCGCGAGCGCCTGGCAGAACTCTCTGGCCAATTGCAGGCTGCGGGTATTCCATGTGCCTGGATCCGTGGCGAGATGGAACAGAGCAAACGCGTCGAGTCGATCCGCAAGTTCCATGCAGGGGAAGTCCCCTTCCTCGTTGCCACCGACGTTGCCGCCCGTGGCATTGACCTGCCCAACGTCAGCCATGTCATCAACTACGACATGCCCTATGGTACAGACGTCTATGTTCACCGCATCGGCCGTACCGGTCGCGCCGGCAACCGTGGCTGCGCCATCAGCCTGGTGGAAGCTCACGACATGGGCATGGTCGCCAAGATTGAGCGTTACACCGAAGAGCGTCTCAAGCGCCGGGTGATCGATGAGCTGCGTCCCAAGCACAAAGAAGCACGAGTGCCGGTGAAGAAGAAAAAGCCGAAGGATGGCAAGAAGAAGAGTGCCAAGAAGAAAAAGAAGTAAGCCATACCTGCAGCAACGGCCATCCTCGGATGGCCGTTTTGCCAAGTGGATCCTGGATGGGGAAGTAGCGCGGGAATCGCGCGCAGAAAAAAGCCGACGCATAGACGTCGGCTGATAAAAAGTGCTTACAACAGAGGATTCACGTATTCAGACCCGGGGATCCTGAATTTGGTTCCCTCTTTCTGTAATTAATTTTCGGCACGTTTAAACATCAGGGTATGAACGTCAGACTCTTCTGGCACGAAGTAGTAACCATCGACGTTGAAACCAGTCAGTTGCTCAACCTCGGTCAGCCTGTGTTTGATGATGTGGCGGGCCATCATGCCGCGCGCCTTCTTGGCGTAGAAGCTGATGATCTTGAACTGGCCATTCTTCTCGTCCTTGAACACAGGGGTGACGATCCTGCCCTTCAGGGCTTTCGGTCGTACCGACTTGAAATACTCGTCAGAGGCCAGGTTGATCAGCACCTCGTCCCCCTGCGCTGCCAGCGCTGCATTGATGTGCTGGGTAATCACATCCCCCCAGAACTGGTAGAGGTCCTTGCCGCGACTGTTATCGAGCCGGGTCCCCATCTCCAGCCGATAGGGCATCATGAGATCGAGCGGGCGCAGTACGCCGTAGAGGCCGGAGAGCATGCGAAGGTGCGCCTGGGCAAAGTCGAAATCCCCGTCGTTGAAATCTTCTACCTCAAGCCCTGTGTAGACATCCCCCTTGAACGCAAGCAGCGCCTGGCGGGAGTTGTCCGGATGGAAGTCAGGTTGCCACTGGGCAAAACGGGCGGCGTTGAGGCCGGCCAGCTTGTCGCTGATCTTCATCAGGCTGGCGATTTGATCCGGTGTCAGCTGGCGGGCCCGGGTGATCAGCTCAGCCGAGTGATCCAGCAATTGGGGTTGGGTGAAACGGGAGGTCACCAGAGGTGACTCGTAATCCAGCGTCTTGGCCGGGGAAACCACAATCAGCATAACGATCCTTTAATAGCGGTGACACACGCCCCTCATTCATCCAGGGTGACGTTGTCGAGTGTGCCTGCACCCATCTGCTCACGGCCGGACAGCTTGATCAGCAGTCGCAGGTCGTTGGCCGAGTCGGCATGGGCAAGGGCCTCACTGTAGCCAATTTGGCCGGCACAAAACAGGGTAAACAGCGCCTGATCGAAGGTCTGCATGCCAAGCTCGGTGGATTTGGTCATCACCTCCTTGAGACGATGAACCTCGCCTTTGCGGATGATATCCGTGATGAGCGGCGTGTTGAGCAGCACTTCAAAGGCCGCAAAGCGGCGGCGACCATCCAGGCTTGGCACCAGTTGCTGGGCGACGATGGCACGCAGGTTGAAGGAGAGATCGAACAGTAACTGGCGGTGTTTCTCCTGCGGCACCAGATGGAGGATGCGATCCAGCGCCTGGTTGGCATTGTTGGCGTGCAGGGTCGCGAGGCAAAGATGGCCGGTCTCGGCAAATTGCAGTGCGAACTCCATGGTTTCCTGGCTTCGGATCTCGCCGATGAGGATAACGTCAGGTGCCTGGCGCAGGGAGCTCTTCAGCGCCACATCGAATGATTCCGTATCTATGCCCACTTCCCGCTGGGTGATCAGGCTGCGGCCGTGCTGATGCACGAACTCCACCGGATCTTCCACCGTCAGGATATGGCCATCCGCATTCTGGTTTCGATAGCCGATCATGGCTGCCTGAGTGGTGGATTTGCCCGTTCCGGTGGCACCGACGAAAAGCACCAGGCCGCGTTTGGCCATGGCCACCTCCTGCAAGATGGGCGGCAGGGTCAGTTCGTCGAAGGTTGGAATGCGGGTCTCGATACGGCGCACTACCATGCCCGGCAGCTCCTGCTGCCAGAAGGCACTCACCCGAAAGCGTCCCAGTGCCTCGCGGTGGATGGCGTAGTTGCCCTCCCTGGTGCGGATGTAGCGCTCGAAATGCTCAGGGCTGAGCGTCTCCCTGACCAGGGTCAGCGCGCTCTGCTTGTCGAGCGCTTCGCTGCCGAGGGAGAACAGATGCCCGTTGATCTTGAGGGTGGGGGGCGTACCAACCGTGATGAACAGATCCGAGCCTTTGCGTGCGACCAGTTCGGCCAACAGGGCATCCAGATTCATAACGACTCCTTCCTTAGATTCGTTTTCCGTTGTGGTTACACGCTATTGGGGTCGACCGCCTTGGCCTTGGCATCGAGTGACGCAACCACACCACGGCTGACCAGCTGTTTGAGGCTCTGATCCATGGTCTGCATGCCGTGGGTCATCCCGGTCTGGATCACCGAGTAGAGCTGGGCGATCTTGTCTTCCCGTATGAGGTTGCGCACAGCGGGTATGCCCATCATGATCTCGTGGGCCGCCACCCGGCCGCCGCCTATCCGTTTGAGCAGAGTCTGGGAGATAACCGCCCGCAGGGATTCGGAGAGCATGGATCGCACCATGTCTTTTTCCGCGCCGGGAAAGACGTCGATGATACGGTCTATGGTCTTGGCTGCCGACGAGGTGTGCAGGGTGCCGAATACCAAGTGGCCGGTCTCGGCCGCCGTCATTGCCAGACGAATGGTCTCGAGGTCACGCATCTCGCCCACCAGTATGATGTCCGGGTCTTCCCGCAGTGCCGAGCGCAGGGCGTTGCTGAAGCTCTTGGTGTCCCTGTGAACTTCCCGCTGGTTCACCAGACAGCGCTTGTTCTCGTGCACGAATTCGATGGGGTCTTCGATGGTGAGTATGTGGTGATGGAAGTTCTCGTTGATGTAGTTGACCATGGCCGCCAGTGTGGTGGACTTGCCCGAGCCGGTCGGCCCTGTCACCAGTACCAGGCCGCGCGGGTATTCGGAGATCTTGCGGAAGATTTCGGGAGCATCGAGATCCTCCAGGCTCAGCACTGTGCTGGGGATGGTACGGAATACGGCCCCCGAACCGCGGGATTGCTGGAAGGCATTGACCCGGAAGCGGGCCAGATTGGGGACTTCGAACGAGAAGTCGACCTCGAAGTTCTCTTCCAGTTCCTTGCGCTGGTGGTCGTTCATGATGTCGTAAATGAGGGCATGCACTTCCCTGTGTTCCAGGGCGGGCAAATTGATCTTGCGAACCTCACCATCAACCCTGATCATCGGGGGAACCCCGGCCGAGAGGTGTAGATCCGAGGCTTTATGCTTTACACTGAAAGCCAATAACTCTGTGATATCCATAGACTTGTCATTCTCCCATCACAAGATCACTAACGAAATATGAGCCAGATTGCCCAGCACCTGCTTCAGGTAAAGGAACGTATTGTACAGGCCGCTCGCCGGGCGGATCGCTGTGTCGATCACATCAACCTGCTTGCGGTCAGCAAAACCAAGCCGCTTGAGGCCATTCGCGAGGCTTATGCCGCCGGTCAGCGACGCTTCGGTGAGTCCTATGCCCAGGAAGCGGCGACCAAGATAGATACACTGCGCGAGCAAGCGGTCTGTACAGACATAGAGTGGCACTTTATCGGCCCCTTGCAATCGAACAAGTCCAGGCTGGTGGCCGAACGGTTCGACTGGGTACAGAGCGTGGATCGTGACAAGCTGATCGAGCGTCTCAACAACCAGCGTCCAGCCGGGTTGGCGCCGCTAAATATCTGTCTGCAAATCAATATTAGCGGAGAGAGCAGCAAATCCGGAACGTCGGAGCAAGAGATTTTCCGGCTGGCCGAGCTGGTCTCCCACAGTGAACGGCTGGTATTGCGGGGGCTGATGGCCATTCCGGAACATACCAGTGACGAAGCGGTATTGGCTGCCCAGATGGTGCGCATGCAGACTCTGTTCACCGAGCTTGCGCAACAATACCCGAGCGTCGATACCCTCTCGATGGGGATGACCGAGGATCTCGAACTGGCCATCGCCCATTGCAGCACCATGGTGCGGGTCGGTACCGCCATCTTCGGTGCCCGTGACTATTCATAAGCAAGACCACCTGATGCAATATGGAACCCTCGCCTTTATCGGCGCAGGCAGTGCAGGTGTTTGCAGCCATTTCATCCACAGGAGTGTTTGATGCAGCAGAGAATCCTCGCCTTTATCGGCGCAGGCAATATGAGCCGCAGTATCATTGCCGGCCTTGTCCAGGCGGGTTATCCGGCCGAGCGTATCATCGCCGCCAATCCCAGCCGCCCCAAGCTGGATGCGCTGGCGAGCGACTATGGCATTCGCATCACCCAAAATAATGCCGAGGCGGCCCGCGAGGCCGACGTCATAGTGCTGGCGGTCAAGCCCCAGCTGATGGCGGGCATGCTGAGTGCGCTGGTCGGTGAGCTGGGGTCCCTTGAGGGCAAGCTGCTCATCTCCATCGCGGCCGGTATCAAGGTGGCCCGTCTTGGCGAGATGGCGGGCGGTCACGCTCGCATCATCCGCACCATGCCCAATACCCCTTCTCTATTGGGGTTGGGCATGACGGGTCTCTATGCCCCACCCGGGGTTGAGCAAGCCGACCGCGACTTTGCCGAGCAGATGATGCAGGCCGTGGGCAAGACCCTCTGGACTGCGCAAGAGTCCGGCATCAATGGCGTGATAGCGGCGGCCGGCAGCGCACCTGCCTACTTCTTCCTGTTCATGCAGGCGATTGCCGAAGAAGCGGAGGCCATGGGCTTCAGCCCCGAGCAGGCCCGCTTGCTGGTGCAGCAGACAGCCCTTGGCGCCGCCGCCATGGTGGAGCAGAATCCCGATTTGTCGCTGCAAGCCCTGCGCGAGCAGGTGACCAGCAAGGGGGGTACCACAGCCGAGGCCATCAAGACATTCCAGGAACAGGGGCTGATGCCGCTGACCGCTCACGCCATGCAGGCAGCCGTTGCACGGGCTGCCGAGATGGAAACTCTTTTCTGAACACTCTTCTCTTACTGCTGGAGCTCAGATGAACACCGCTTACTTTCTGATTAACACGATTTTTGATCTCTACCTCATGGTGGTGCTGCTGCGCGTCTGGTTGCAGTGGGCCCGCGCCGACTTCTACAACCCCATGAGCCAGATGGTGGTCAAGGTGACCAATCCGCTGGTGATACCGCTACGCCGGGTCATTCCTGGCTTCGGTGGGGTGGACATGGCCTCGGTGCTGCTGGCGATTATCATTGCCTTCGCCAAACTGGCACTGCTCAAGAGCATGAACGTGCTGCTGGCCGACTGGCTCACCATCAGCTTGTTTGCCGCCCTGACAGTGCTGAAAAAAGCGGGTTCCATGATCTTCTGGGTACTGCTGATCCGCGCCATTCTGAGCTGGGTCAGCCAGGGTCGCAACCCCATCGAACACGTGATGCACCAGCTGACCGAGCCCTTCCTGGCCCCTATCCGCCGCATCCTGCCGGCACTGGGCGGGCTGGATCTTTCCGTGCTGGTCGCCTTTATCGGACTGCAGGCCATCAACTATCTGCTGGGTGATCTGTTCGGCCAGCTGTGGTGGATGATTTGATGCCAGCCGTCCTGCGGGAAGGGGATGAGCTGATATTGCATCTGATGATCCAGCCCAAGGCGAGCCGGGATCAGATCGTCGGATTGCACGGAGACGAGTTGAAAGTGGCCATCACGGCGCCGCCGGTGGATGGCCAGGCCAACAGCCACTTGATCAAGTACCTGGCCAAGCAGTTCAAGGTGGCCAAGGGACAGGTTCGCATAGTGCGCGGGGAGCTGGGACGGCACAAGACGGTTGCCATCGAGTCGCCCAGGCAGATCCCCGCCGAGATCCATGCCCTGCTGGAGACTCAGGGATAACACGAGAAGGATGACACCATGAAAACAGCCTGGATAAGCTGCCTGCTGGCACTGCTGATGACGTTACCGCTGCGGGCGGAACAAATGAAGGAGCTAGGGCCCTGGCAGGTGCACTACAGCGCCTTCAACTCCAGCTTCCTTACTCCGGACGTGGCCAAGGCCTACGGTCTGGAGCGCAGTCGCTACAACGGCATCATCAATATCGCTGTGCAGAACAAGCAAGGGGTGGCACAGGCGGTGGGGATCACGGGCGAGGCCAAGAACCTCACCGGCACCCTGCGCACCCTGACCTTCCAGGAGGTCAAGGAGGGGGACGCCATCTACTATCTGGCTGTGCTGCCCTATCGCAACCAGGATACCTACCAGTTCACCTTGAAGATCATGGGGGAGGGGCAGCAACAGACGCTCACCTTCCAGCAGACCTTCTACGTCGACTGAGGCAAGTGTCTCGTTCGATAAATGAAAAAGCCCCGAACTCAGGTTCGGGGCTTTTTCATTTGGCTGATTCAGCTGGCGGGCGTGAAGTCGTGGATCTCCCCCGGTCTCGGGTTGAAGCGTGGATCCTGATCCTGGTGATGCGTCGCCCACTCCATGGCCTGACAGAAGCTCTCCTGCTTGGCAAATTCGTCGCGCATCTGATCGATGGCCCGCTCGGCCAGGCGTCGCTTCATCTTGCTGGCATTGCGATCGCTGAATTGCTGGTGCTGGGTCAGCATCCAGTCCGTGAACGCCTGACGGCATTGTGACTCGCTTGCAGCGTGGGCAGGCAGTGTGACCAGCAGGGGGATCATCAATAAGAAACGCATAACAAACCGGATAAGAGAGTGAGGGTTGATGGAAAGGGCGGCATTTTATGCCTAAAACGTGAGCATGAACAGCCCTGAATAGGGGCCAGTCAGGCTGGCCCCCGCATGATCAGTGCTTGATGAGGTAGAGCTGGCGGCTATAGGCCACGTCTTCCGGGTTGTTGATGGGATACCCCTTGAGCCAGGGTTTGATCAGCCGTGCATTGGTGTACTGATAGATGGGGGCGATCGGCGCCTCATCTTGCAAGATGGACTCGGCTTCGTCGAACAGGCGGGCTCGCTCACCGGGATCCCGGCTCTTGGCTGCTTGAGTCAGGATCTCGTCATAGCGTGCGTTGGCGAAGCGTGCCATGTTGCCACTGTGCCGGGAGCCCCACAGGCCGAGGAAGGCGGAAGGATCGTTGTAATCGGCCACCCAGGAGGAACGGATCACCTCGAACTGACCGCTCTGGCGGCTGTCGAGATAGGTTTTCCACTCCTGATTGGTGAGCTCGACTTGCGCCCCCAGTTTCTGCTTCCACAGGTTGGCGATGGCCAGCGCCATTTTCTTGTGGATTTCGGCGGTGTTGTAAAGCAGGGTCAGCTTGAGCGGCTTGGCCGGGCCATAGCCCGCCTCTTGCAGCAATGCTCTGGCCCTGGCATCGAGATCTTGCTGGCTGGTGCTGGAGAGCAGGTTGGCCTTGGGTTCAAAATCGGCCGTCACATCCGGCGTGAAGCGATAAGCCGGTTTCTCGCCAGTGCCCAGTACCTTGGCGGCAATGAGGCCGCGGTCGATGGTGTAGGAGAGCGCCTTGCGCACCCGCACATCGTTCAGCGGTGGCAGCTGGGTATTGAAGGCGTAGTAGTAGGTGCCGAGTTGATCCGGGGTATGGACCTCACCCGGGATCTGCTGCATCAGCTTGTGATACTGCTCCTTGGGGAAGGATTCCGTGATGTGCAGATCCCCTGCCAGGTAGCGATTGGTGGCAGCGGTTTCCTGGTTGATGGGGACGAAGGTGACCTTGGTCAGCACTGTATGAGCCCTGTCCCAGTAATGGGGATTGGGGGCCAACTCCAGCTTCTCGTTCACCACCCGTTGGCTCAGCACGAAGGCGCCGTTGCCGACCAGCTTGCCCGGCTGGGTCCACTGGTTGCCGTACTGTTCCATGCTTGCCTGATGCAGGGGTGACAGGCTGGGGTGGGTCAGCAGGCTCAGAAAATAGGGCACAGGCTGGGAGAGGGTCACCTGCAGCGTGTGCTCGTCGAGGGCTTTTACCCCGAGCGCCTCGGGCGGCAGCTTGCCAGCCACTATCTCGTCCACCTTGGTGAAGTGAGCCAGCTGGGCAAACCAGGCGAAGGTGGCGGCCTCCTTTGGATCAACCAGCTTGCGCCAGCCGTAGACGAAGTCGGCAGCCTTGACCTTGTCACCGTTGGACCAGCGTGCATCCGGTCGCAAATGGAAGGTAAACTGCTGATTGTCCTTGTTGTCCCACCGCGTCGCGACGCCGGGCAGCACCTTGCCATCCGGCCCCTGGGTCAGCAGCCCCTCGTAGAGGTCTCGCAATACCTGCAGTTCGGGCAGGCCGACCAGCTTGAGCGGGCTCAGGCTTGCCGGTTCGTCTTTCAGGTGACGCACGACGGCCTGTTCGGCGGCGAGTTGGGTGCCGGGCGGAACATCGGCGGCCTGGACACAGGCACAACCCAGCAGGGCCAGCAAGGGACTCCATCCTTTCATGGTTAATCCTTCAAATAGTGTGAAGCGGGGAGAAAACTCGGCGAGAAATGATCGCCGGCAGACGGGAAATCATGATATCCCCTTTGCTGGTCAGACCGCCAGTGTGAGTCCCTGGAATTCAGGGACGGTATGGAACCTAACTTGACCCGCTGATCTGCGGTCAGGGGAAGAGGAGTGAAGGATGAGAGCATGGATCCTGCTGGCCTTGGCCATCAGTCAGGGCGCCTGGGCGCTGGCGCCTTGTGAGCGCGAGACGCAGGTCGGCAGCTGGTGCGAGGTGAACATAGATCAGTTGCATCCGACCCAGGGCGGTGTTGGCCAGATCCAGGTCGACAACACGCAAGCAAAGCTGCTGGGGAAAAGTGCCAAGCAGCTTGATAAAGTGATGAAAAAGAAAGAGATCCCCATCGTCATAGCACCGGATGGCGGCTACTGGCTGGTGGACAGGCATCACCTCACCAAGGCGCTGTGGCAACTGGGGGTGAAGCAGGCCAGGGTCAAGGTGATAGCGCGGCTGCAGGACAAGTCCAGCTTCTGGAGCCAGATGCAGGGTAATCACTGGGCCTGGCTCAAGGATGAGAAGGGCGCCCCTCTGACACCGGAGCAGTTGCCTGCCCATATTGGCGACTTGCCCGATTACCCCTACCGGACTGTGGCGGGCATGCTGCAGGATGCGGGTTATTTCGAGAAGCGGGATCAGGTCTATTTTGTCGAGTTTGCCTGGACCAGCTGGCTCGGCCAGCAGCTGAACTGGCTACCGGTCGATGGCGCCAGCTTGATGGAACGTCTCAATCAGGCCAAACGGTTGGCGTGCAGCAGCAAGGCCAGTGATCTGCCCGGTTATCCCGGCAAGCAGTGTCGGGTCAACCAGTCACGCAGCGGCAGCTGAATCAGGGGAACAGCAGGTCGAGTAAGGGGCGCCCGGGCGCCCCTTACTCGTGTTTTTACTCCTGTTCGGCTGAGCGCCAGCGAGCGGCGGCCTGTTCCAGCAGCGCCACCTCTCCTTGCTGGATCAGCGGCAGCAGGGCTTGCACCTGCTCATCCGGCCAGTCCCACCAGGCCAGCGTTTGCAGCCGTGTTGTTTCTTGCACAGCAAAGCGCTGGCGGATCACCCTGGCGGGCGTACCCGCCACCATGCAGTAAGGTGGCACGTCCTGTGTCACCAGGCTGCGGGCGGCGATAATGGCGCCATCCCCGATAGTGACCCCCGGCATTATCATGGCGTCCATCCCGATCCAGACATCGTTGCCGATACGGGTATCGCCGGCGGGGCGGTAGCTGCGCTTGAGGGCATCCAGATCGGCAAACGGATAGGTGCTGATAAACGCCGGGTTGTGGGTGTGGTTGCCTCCCATGATGATCTTCACGCCCGCGGCGATTTGCACATAGTCTCCGATATGGAGCCTGTCTATGTGCCAGAGCGGCTCCCAGCCGGTGTCGGGTGATCGGCTCCAGTTGTCACCGTGCAGATAGCGCACGGCCTCCTCTTCAAAAGGACCGTCCCAGGCCCCCGAGTAGTAGCTGTGCTGCCCCTTGAGGCTGATGTTGGGATTGGTCACCGTCAGATGCAGGTACTCGACCTGCGACCAGTGTTGGCAGTGCTTCATGGCTATGTTCCTCGTTCAATGGATAAAGGGATAAATGGCGCGAGGAGCGCAGCTAATAGATCCAGACCAGCAGGCGGGGCACGCACAGTGTCGAGCAGCCGAGCGCCTGGGGTAAACGGGGTCGCAACATGAAAAGGGGATCCTGACAGTGGAGGCCAGATGATGGGACCGGATGGTAAGACATGAGAAGGGCGATGCCAACCGGTTGAACGCCTTGCTGGTCAAATCCTGCACAAAAGGTCAGGTTGATATTCATTCTCAACTGGGCATGATAAGGATCCCACCCATAGACTCGGGAGATCAGCATGACCCATCATATCTGGCAGCGTTACATGCTGGAGGCGGAAAACGCACTGGGCGCGGGGGCGCTGGGTGCGGCTATTTGCCTCTATCAGCAAGCCCTTGCCGAAGTGTACGAACTGGCCAGCGATGATCTGGATGAGCTGGCCAGCATGCGGGTGGCCACCTGCCATCGACTGGCGGATTTCTGGCGCGCCATGGAAGAGCCAGCCTATGAGCTGCGCTACCTCAAGCTTGCCTCCGAGCTGGTGACGGCGCTGGTGCCCCAGTGCCCGAACCGGGAGTGCGAGTCCCTTGTCAGCGAGCTGGGTTGCTGCCAGGCGGCGCTCATCTCCTTCCTCAAGCGCCACCCCAATCCCGAGATCGCCCGACTGATCCAGCTGCAGGACAAGGTACAGGGCTGCGAGCTGATAGGTCGTTTTCGTCTCAACTGAGGATCAGGCCCTGGGTTTGAGCCTTTGCGCTATCCTGTGTTGCGCCTCTTCCCCCTGCAAGGCGAGGGAGAAGGCGCGCGCCTCCAGATCGATGACGAAGTGCACCGCCTGTTTCAGCTCCTGTTTGAGCAGTGCCTTGCTCTTTTGCAGCGCCTTGGGCGGCTTGGCCGCCAGCTTCAATCCCTGATCCCGAGCCAGTGCCAGCAGCTCGTCGGCGGCAACTACCCGGTTGGCCAGACCCAGGCGCAGTGCTTCATCAGCATCGATGGCCTCGGCCAGCAGCAAGAGTTCCGCCGCCTTCAGATGACCCACGGCGCGGGGCAGCAGCAGGCTGGAGGCAAACTCCGGCACCACCCCCAGTTCGACGAACGGCAGTTGCAGCCGGGCATTATCCCCCAGATAGACAAGATCGCAGTGCAGCAGCAAGGTGGTGCCGATCCCGACGGCAGGGCCACCGACGGCGGCGATGACGGGCTTGGGAAAATCCGCCAGTGTGTGCAGGAACTGCAGTATGGGGTCATCGGCATCCAGACTCGATTTGCCCATGAAGTCCGCCAGATCGTTGCCGGCGGTGAAACAATTGCTTTGTCCCTGTATCAGCAACACGTGTACGGCGTCATCTTGTGTCGCTTGCCGCAGTGCCTGAGTGAGCGCACGATACATGTCGGTATTGAGGGCATTGCGCTTGTCGGGGCGATTGAAGGTCAGGGTGAGCAAGCCATCCTGCTGCTCGGCAACGATAATGGGGTCCATGTCTAAATCCTTGTTATCACAGGCTGCCAAAAGATTACTGCTGCGGTAAGCTTCACGGCGTTTAACAACATCATAAAAGGATTTCAACCATGTTTAAACGTGCGTTTTACTCCCTGCTGGCGCTCGGTCTGGCCGCACCGGCCCTGGCCAAGGTCGAAGCCGTCGATGGTTATGTGCGCCTGTTGCCTCCGGGATCCCCCAATACCGCGGCTTTTCTGGTGCTGAAAAATGACGCCGACAAGCCGGTGAAGCTGGTGGCCGCGGCCTCGCCCGAGGTGGGGCGCGCCGAGCTGCACACCCATCTGCATGAGAATGGCGTCATGAGGATGCGCCAGGTCGAGAGCATAGCGATCCCGGCCAAGGGGGAAGTGGCACTGAAACCCGGCAGCTTTCATGTGATGTTGTTCGAGGTGCGCGAGTTGTCACAAGGCACTCCTTTCCCGCTGACCCTGACCATGGATGATGGCCAGACGCTGGAATTGAACCTGCCAGTGAAGCCGATTGAACCCATGGCAGGGATGCAGCACTGACATTAATGGACGCTTGTTCAGCTTTTTGCACTGTGTATTCCCGCCACACTGGGTAAAATGATGGCCTTTCCAGTCCATAAGAGAGTGAAATGATGAAGAAGACCTTGATTGCCGGTTGTGTGCTGGCCCTGTTCAGCCAGGCTGCCATGGCCGCTGATGACTGGCGTATCGCTGCCGGTGCCGATGTATGGAACGCTCAGGGCAGCGGCCAGATTGACGGTATCGGGGCCAACGGCAGCTATGACGAGAACTACAACTGGAGCGGCTACCTGCAACTGGAGCACGGTATCATTCTGCTGCCCAACGCCAAGTTCGAGATCTCCGATTTCGGTACCAGCGGTGGTGCCCTCAACAACGATCTGATGGCCTACGACCTGAGCCTCTACTATCGCCTGTTCAACAACGACCTGTTCCAGATCGATCTGGGCCTGACCGGTCGTCGTTACGATGGCGATTTCAACACCCAGCACTACTCCTATGACAAGGATGTGCTGATGGCTTACACCGGTGCCGAAGTGCGCATTCCGGGTACCGGCTTTGCGGCCTTTGGCGATGCCCGTGTGCAGGATGCCGACAACTATGACTACCGTCTGGGTGGCTCCTACAAGTTTGCTGCCGTACCTCTCAAGGTCCGTGCCGGCTGGCGTGATGCGAGCATTGACTTCGATCGCGTTGATCAGCGTGTAGATGGCTGGTTCATCGGCGGCGAATTCACATTCTGATCTGACTGACAGGAGCTGATAATGGGTCACATCATAGTGACGGGGGCCGGGTCCGGTCTGGGCCGAGCCCTGACCATAGGACTGGTTGAACGGGGCCATCAAGTCTCCATGATGGGGCGTCGTTATCAGCGACTGCAGCAGCAGGAACTACTGCTCGGGAGTGCCGTGATCGGCATAGTCGCCGATCTGGCGCACCACGAAGACGTGGATGTGGCGTTTGCCGCTGCCGTGGAGTGGGGTGGTCTGCCGGAGCTGGTGCTGCACTGTGCCGGCACCGGCGAGTTCGGCCCGGTTGGTGTCTACACCGCCGAGCAGATCCGCCGGGTGATGGAGAGCAATCTGGTCTCCACCATACTGGTGGCCCAGCAGACGGTACGTCTCATCGGCGAGAGGGGCGGCGTGCTGGCCAATGTGCTCTCCTCCGCTGCTCAGGTAGGCAAGGCCAACGAGAGTCTCTACTGTGCTTCCAAGTGGGGCATGCGCGGCTTTCTGGAGTCCTTGCGTGCCGAGCTCAAGGATTCTCCATTGCGACTGGTGAACCTCTATCCGAGCGGGATCCGCAGCGAATTCTGGGACAACACGGATCACGTCGACCCGAGCGGTTTCATGACACCGGAAGATGCGGCCGCCTACATGCTGGATGCGCTGGAAGCCAGAAGCAGCTGTCATGTGACAGACCTCTTTATCGGTCGCAACTAGGCCCCGTCGTCAGCCAGTACGCCACTGCTGTGATGCACTTCAAGGCCCGCTGCCCACCTCTGGGCAGCGGGCCTTATCACAAGCGCCCAGATGGCGCATCGAGTTGCCTCACGTCAAACACGGGCTGCTTCTCCTCGAATGCCTTGCTTCCCACTGCCTGCCAGGCGCCCGTTCAACTCCTTCCCGCTACGCCAATCTCCCCAACATCATTTGCACGCCTGCTGTTTATGGCTGGCTCACCAGTTCCTTCATCAAGTCTTTCAGCCATATCAGTGCGGGTTGCTGCGCATGCACCGGGTGCCAGACGCAGTTGAGGTGGTAATCCGGTACATCCGCAGGCAGGGGCAGGCTTTTCAGCGGCCAGTGGTTGGCGAGCAGTTCGGCCACCATGCTGGGCAGCACCAGCAGGTGGTCGCTCTGGCTGACAATGGTCGCTGCCGACATATAGCTCTGGCTGTTGACCGAGATGGTGCGGCTGTGGCCCAGGGTGCTGAGGTAGCGATCCAGACTCGCCTCCGAGGTGCCCAGCGGCGAGTGGAACACATGGGGCATCTCGATAAGTTGCTGCAAGGTGATCCGCTCCTCCTCCAGCTCCAGGGTGGCGCGCACCAGACCGGCCAGGGGCTCGGTGAGCCAGGTCTCCTTGCCCAGATACCTCGGCACCTGCATGTATTCGTCAAACCCCAGCACCAGATCGATCTCGCCGCTCGCCAGCTCGGCTTCCGGCAGGGTGTCGCGCAGTATGCGGATCTCTATGGTGACGCCGGGTGCCAGCTTCTTGAGGCGCTGCATAAGCGGCGGGATCAGCACGCACTCCACATAGTCAGTGGTGCAGAGCACGAAGCGCCGTTTGGACTGGCTCGGTTCGAACACCTCCTCGTCGCTCAGTTGCTGCTCCAGCAGCCGCAGCGCCTGCTGTACCCCCAGATGCAGTCGCTGGGCGCGGGGGGTGGGCAGCATGCCTTGCGGGGTTCGGACAAGCAGCGGGTCGCCAAAGAAGGTGCGCAGCCGGCCGAGGGCGTGGCTCATGGCAGGCTGGCTGATAAACAGCGCTTCGGCGGCGCGGGTGACGCTGCCCTGTGTCATCAGGGCGTCAAAGGCGAGCAGCAGATTGAGGTCGAGCTGGTGCAGTTTCATGGAGGGATTATTTGCCTTGTTTATGGGACAATCAATCCTATTCATTTGATGGATGTGAGCGCAACTTCTTACACTGCGGCCACACTCATTTTTTCCCGGGTGCGCCAGGCGGTTGCGCAGCCGATGACCAACTGGTGGGCCGTCCGGCACGCTGCCGGGGCGAGCGACCGCCCGTTTCCCCTCTTACCGGCCCTGTGAGGCCCGCAAGGATATTGCGATGAGCATCAAGACTATTGATTCCACCCCTGCTGCTGACGGTTTCACCATGCCCGCCGAGTGGGCGCACCAGCAGGCCGTCTGGATGATCTGGCCGTTTCGCCCGGACAACTGGCGTGAGGCCGGTCGCTTCGCGCAAGCCACCTTCGCCAAGGTGGCGGATGCCATAGGGCAGGCCACCCCTGTCTTTATGGGGGTACCGGCCCAGTTTATGGAGCAGGCCCGCGGCATCATGCCCGCTCACGTGACCCTGGTCGAAATGGCCAGCGATGACTGCTGGGCCCGCGACACTGGCCCGACAGTGGTCACCAACGCCGCTGGCGAGTGCCGTGGTGTGGATTGGGGCTTCAACGCCTGGGGCGGCCACAAGGGCGGGCTCTACTATCCCTGGGATCAGGATGAAAAAGTGGCGGCCCAGATGCTGGAACAGCACGGCATGGATCGCTACGACGCGCCGCTCATTCTGGAAGGGGGCTCCATCCACGTCGATGGCGAAGGCACTTGCATGACCACAGCCGAGTGCCTGCTCAACGAAAACCGCAACCCGCACCTGACCAAGGATCAGATCGAAGCGCACTTGCGTGACTATCTGGGCGTGAAGAGCTTTATCTGGCTGAACGAAGGCGTCTACATGGACGAAACCGACGGCCACATCGATAACGTCTGCTGCTTCGTGCGCCCGGGGGAAGTGGCCCTGCACTGGACTGACGATCAGAACGATCCCCAGTACGCCCGCTCCCTGGCCGCCCTCAAGGTGCTGGAAGCGGCGGTCGATGCCAAGGGCCGCAAGCTGAAAGTGTGGAAGCTGCCCCAGCCGGGCCCGCTGTTCTGTACTGAAGAGGAGTCCGCCGGTGTCGAGAGCGGTACCGGTGTGCCGCGCGAGGCCGAAGGTCGTCTGGCCGGCTCCTATGTGAACTTCCTTATCACCAACGATCGCATCGTCTACCCGCTGCTGGATGCCGCCACCGATGGCGAAGCCCAGCGCATTCTGGAAGAGATTTTCCCGCAGCATAAAGTGGTCGGCGTACCGGCTCGGGAGATCCTGCTGGGCGGTGGCAATATCCACTGCATTACCCAGCAGATCCCTTCTGGTCAGTAAGCTGGCCGAAGAGTGTAGACATTCAAAACCCCACGCCGTGGGGTTTTATCGCTTGCTTGCGTGATGGTCGAAGACGCTGATGCGGCGATCATCATTACAAACAGTCACCCTTTTACAGGAGATCCAAATGATCGAAGTGACAGAGGTTTCCATTGCCGAGCTGCGCGGTGCGCTCGAATCAGGCCGCACCACAGCGGTCGAACTGGTCAAGGCCTATCTGGCCCGGATCAAAGCCTACAATGGCCCCGAGACTGACACCAAACTCAATGCCGTGGTGGTGCACAACCCCGACGCGCTGAAAGAGGCGCAAGATTCTGATGCCCGCCGCGCCCGTGGTGAAACCCTGAGTCCGCTGGACGGCATCCCCTACACCGCCAAAGACAGCTATCTAGTCAAGGGGCTGACTGCCGCCTCCGGCAGCCCGGCCTTCAAGGATCTGGTGGCCCAGCGCGATGCCTTTACCGTTGAGCGCCTGCGGGCCGCCGGTGCCATCTGCCTTGGCAAAACCAATATGCCGCCGATGGCCAATGGCGGCATGCAGCGCGGCGTCTATGGCCGTGCCGAGAGCCCCTATAACGCCGACTACCTGACAGCGCCGTTTGCTTCCGGCTCCTCCAACGGTGCCGGTACCGGCACAGCCGCCAGCTTCTCCGCCTTCGGTCTGGCGGAAGAGACCTGGTCGAGCGGCCGTGGCCCTGCCTCCAACAACGGTTTGTGTGCCTATACCCCGTCCCGTGGCGTGATTTCGGTGCGTGGCAACTGGCCGCTGACCCCGACCATGGACGTGGTAGTGCCCTACGCCCGCACCATGGCGGATCTGCTGGAAGTGCTCGACGTAGTGGTGGCCGACGATGCCGAGACCCGTGGCGATCTGTGGCGCATGCAGCCCTGGGTCAAGATCCCCAAGGCCTCCGACGTGCGTCCGGCCTCCTACCTTGAGCTGGCCGCCAAGCCTGATGCCCTCAAGGGCAAGCGCCTCGGCGTGCCACGCATGTTTATCAACAAGGATGAACTGGCCGGCACCAGCGAAAACCCCGGCATAGGCGGCCCGACCGGCCAGCGTATCCATACCCGTCCGTCGGTGATTGCCTTGTGGGAACAGGCCCGTCAGGCGCTGGAAGCCGCAGGCGCCGAAGTCATCGAAGTGGACTTCCCGCTGGTCTCCAACTGCGAAGGGGACAGACCCGGCGCGCCGACCGTGTTCAACCGCGGCATAGTTTCACCGGAGTTTCTCAACGACGAGCTGTGGGAGCTCTCCGGCTGGGCATTCGACGACTTCCTGCGCGCCAACGGCGATCCCAAGCTGAACAAGCTTGAAGACGTCGATGGCCCCAAGATCTTCCCCCACGATCCGGGCACCTTGCCGAATCGCGAAGGGGATCTGGCGGCGGGCATGGACGAGTACGTCAAGATGGCCAAGCGCGGCCTCAAGCGCTTTGACGAGATTGCCTCCGTGCCGGACGGCCTGCGCGGCCTGGAGCAGACCCGCAAGCTGGATCTGGAAGACTGGATGGACGGGCTCAAGCTCGACGCCGTGCTTTTCCCCACAGTTGCCGACGTCGGCCCGGCTGACGCGGATGTGAATCCGGCCTCCGCCGATATCGCCTGGAGCAACGGCATCTGGGTTGCCAACGGCAACCTCGCCATTCGCCATCTCGGTGTGCCGACCGTCACAGTCCCCATGGGCGTCATGGCAGATATCGGTATGCCGGTGGGCCTGACCTTCGCCGGTCGCGCTTATGACGACAATAACCTGCTGCGCATCGCCTCGGCCTTCGAGTCCACCGGCAGCAAGCGCAAGGTGCCGCCGCGCACGCCGCCGTTGGCTTAGGTTTAATCTCCCAGAGCTGACCGTTAATTGTGAAATAACCCACACCTGTTAGATAGGTGAGGGTTATTTTTATATATAGAGTTATCTAACTGCGGTTTGAAAATTAATTAGGGTGGGTAGTGTATAAAGCCCTTATCTATTTGCTCTTCTTCTTGGTACCATAGGAGGAGTCTGTGGGGCATGAGCTTTTAACCCTTGGTCTCCAGTTAAAAGCTCTACTTGATATCCTGACTCTGCATAAAAGTCGGCAACATTTTTAATTGTTGCATCACCTATTCCAATTCCTTGAGCTGCCAACATAGGCCAAATAACAGACAAGGCTTTCATTGCATCTTTAGACCACAATGTATCTTGTTCGTTAAATGCAGCCCACGGTGAAATACTCTCAGCGGTCAATGCTATATATTCTGCAAAAGAAGTTGCCAAAGCAAATCTATTCCCCGCCGAGAGCGCTATATGGTTCCCCATTTCTATTATTGATGCGAGAGGTAGAACAAAAGTAGTATTTAATAGCTTTTCTTGATTTACAATATTAGTAATTCTTTGATTGTCCCACTTGTCATGTGCTGGTCCACAAGTAGCCTTTCCTGGCACATTAAACCAACAGCATAGTACACATGTATCAAAAATGATGACTTTCTTACTCATGATCATCACCCTTGCTTACCATTGAAAACTGTTGATTTAATGCACTCTCAATAGAGCCTTTACTCGTAAGCGTCCCAACAGGTCCTGAGGCAAGCATTTTAGGAAGCATATTTATATCTTCCAGCAAAGTTAACATACTAGAACCAGTTGATGGGTCTCTATGGCTTACAGTAATGAATGGAGTATACTTATGCCCCAATCTATCTAAAAATGCAGGGTTGTGTGTTGTCACCAACACATCGACTTTCCTCTGCCCCCCTATTTCAGACAGAACTTTTACAAGCAAGTCAGCTCTTGATGGGTGCAATCCATTATCAATTTCTTCAATTACTAATAAACTACCTGTGGGCCTAGTTAGTAAGGCTGTAAGAATTGCAAGAAAGCGTAATGTTCCATCAGACATACTTCTTGCATCAATGATTTGTTCATCATCATCGAGCCATCCTTCTTTGCAATACAGCATTGCAGAGCTTTTAAATCTATCTACAGTTTCTGAAAAAACTTCAACAATCTCTCTTTCTGGAAGACTTTTAATATAGTTTGAGAGCTTTCTCTCAAGCTCCTTTTTCTCATCATCAGAAAATGCTGAAATAACACCTGCAATATTCGATGCATCACTGCTTAATACTTCTGAAAGGGGAGAGAAACCTCTCATATGAGATGGGATTGGGTCTAGCATGAAGATTTGTCCCAAATTTTCATGCATAGCATTCAGAGCTTTGGATATTTCGTTTCTTAATATGTTTGCTGTGGATTGAATATAGAGTTGCCCTAAAATACTCTGTGCTCTTGAGCATGGGCGAGGTGTGCCTTGTTTTTCATTGTATGTTCTGGCTGTAATATATGGTGAATCTTGTTCACAAGGATCTGTTCTATATATGTATATGCTATAAGGATTGTTTTTGTTGTCTTTTGATCTGTATTTTAGCCTTTGTAGGCTTTCACTTTTTACTTGTAATGTGCCATTGTGAGTCTCTACTTCTATGAAATAAACATAGTCAATATTTTCATTGTCATCAGCTACTGTGGCAGATAAAGAAAAGGAACTCGTATTATTGCGGCAGACCCATTGAATCCCACCTCTCATCTGCTCCATTATTACTGAAAAGGGCGTGCCAAGAGTAGCTTTATTCAAAAAACTAAAGGCATCTAACGCATTTGATTTTCCGCTGGCATTACTACCAATTAGTATGGTGAGCGGATCAATGAAAAGCTGTGAATTCGCGAAGCTTTTCCAGTTGTTCAAGCCAATAGATCTAATCATAAAGTCCTCAAGAGCTTGCTCATTTGTTACATGATTTATGCGCGATGGCATTAAAATTTCTCTGACCAATATACTCTGGGCGCTCGTATTATTCCATGGCTCATATCGTATGTAGGGCTTCAGAAGCCCAAGGCAGTAGGTTCGAATAGCGAAGCGTATTCGGACGATCGCGAAAGGTGGCCGAGAAGCCGCTGGTATCCAGAGTTTTCTGTCGGTCTTGCCGTGACTCGGTGCGCGGCGGTATGCGGACGATTACGCTGCGCTAATCGTCCCTACGTGGTTTGGGGCTGGCCTGCTATATCGTGTCTTGCGGGATTGGTGACGACACCCCCTCCGACGTCCCCCTGACTTCACCTTCTCTTCACAGAGGCGCATTTTCCCCTCACAAATCCCCCGTATCTTCTGCCCACTGCGTAAAGGGCCCGGCTTGCCACAGGGGTGGCGAGGGGGCGCTTGTATCGAGGGAGCAAGATGATGAAAAGTTGGATGAAGTGTGGATTGGCCGGGGCCGTGGTGCTGGTGGCGAGTTTCTGGGGCGGCAGCGTGCATGCGGCGGCGATCTCCCTCACTCAGGTGAGCGGCCCCGTCTATGTCGTAGAGGACAACTACTACGTCAAAGAGAACTCCATGGTCTATTTCGGGGCCAAGGGAGTGACGGTAGTGGGGGCGACCTGGACGCCGGATACCGCCCGCGAGCTGCACAAGCTGATCAAACGGGTCAGCAACAAGCCTGTGCTGGAGGTGATCAACACCAACTACCACACGGACAGGGCAGGGGGTAACGCCTACTGGAAGTCCATCGGTGCCAAGGTGGTATCGACCCGCCAGACCCGGGATCTGATGAAGAGCGATTGGGCCGAGATTGTCGCCTTTACCCGCAAGGGGCTGCCGGAGTACCCGGACTTGCCGCTGGTGCTGCCGAACGTGGTGCACGACGGCGACTTTACCCTGCAAGAGGGCAAGGTGCGCGCCTTCTACGCGGGCCCGGCCCACACGCCGGACGGCATCTTTGTCTACTTCCCCGACGAGCAGGTGCTCTATGGCAACTGCATCCTCAAGGAGAAGCTGGGCAACCTGAGCTTTGCCAATGTGAAGGAGTATCCGCAGACCATCGAGCGGCTCAAGGCGATGAAGCTGCCCATCAAGATTGTGGTCGGCGGTCATGACTTGCCACTGCACGGCCCCGAGCTTATCGATCACTACCAGGCGCTGATCAAGGCCGCCCCGCAGGCATAAAGAGCCAGGGCGCAGAGATCACAAGAAGCGGCGCACCCTTGAAGGGTGCCAGCCAGAGAAAACGCCCGAACGGGCGTTTTCCTGTTTCTAGCGAACCGGATTTTCTGTGGCTGATTTCCGAGTCTTGCCGACCGGCAGCTGACCCCCGGCATTAAGGCTGTTCAAGCCGGGTGCGCTTTCATAAGATGGATTTCTCTCTGGCCAGCCATTAACAAGCAATTGATATGCAACATAAATCCCTCGAGCGCCTCAAGCAGGCCTTTGTCACCGGCATGTGGGCGTCACTCGCCAGCATCATCATTGGCTTCGCCTTCAAGGTGTGGCTGGCGCAGTGGGTGGCCAAGGGAGACCTGGCGCTGTTCAACAGCGTGGTGGATCTCATCTCCCTGTCGCTCATCCTGATGACAGGTTTTCGCTCCTCCATGGTGGTGAGCTACTCCCAGACCAAAAACGACAGAGACATCATCAATATCTTCCGCTACTTCCTCATCGGCATTGTGCTGCTCACCTGGGGGATAGTGATCCCCTATATCAAGCACGGGCTCCATATCCGGGTGGAGTACCTGCAACTGGTGGGGGTCATCTTCGGGCTGGGGCTCAAGGTCTACTTCACCAATCTGGTGGCCATGTACCGCATGTATGACATTTCCAACAAGGTCACCTGGCTGGAGCCGCTCGCCAACGCCCTGATGTTTATGGCCTGCTACTTCGGGCTGGGGATGGATGCACTCTCGTCGCTCTTCTACGGGCTGACGCTATCGTCGCTGGGCATTGCCCTCTATATGTATATTTATCGCCGCCGGGACATCGCCACCCGGCCGCTGGCCAAAGTCGAACTCGGCCCCGAGATGCGCAGCTATGTGAAGAAGAGCTTTACCGCGTCCCTCGAGGCGGGGGCCAGTATCCTGATGATCTACATCACAGTGCTGCTCACCATACGCCACTTCAGCATCGACGAGCTGGGGGATTTCCAGGTGGTGGTGCGCCCCATCTTCACCTATATGACGCTGCTGTTTGTCTTCCCCATCTACCGCTTCGTGCTGCCGGAGCTGGCGGTCAATCTGCGCAACGGCGATCACCGCCAGATAAGGCTTATTCGCCGCTGGATCTTCAGTCTCTCCGCCATCGTCAGCCTGGTGTTCTTTGTGCTGATGCTGCTGGCGGGCAAGCCGCTGGTGTTGCTGCTGTTCCCGGCCGAATACGGGGGCGCCGTGCCCGTGCTGTTCCATTTCTCCATCTTCTTCATCTTCATGATGCTCAACGGCTATCAGCTCGCCTATATCAAGGCCCATGGTCACTTTACCCAGAGCCTGCTGATCCGGCTGGCGGGCATAGTCGCGCTGGTGGCGGCCTACTATCTGGTGGCCCGCTTCACCACCAATGTGGTGGCCATTATCGTGGCACTCGGTCTCGGTTATATGGCGATGTTTATTCTCTCCACCCTGGCGGAGCGGCAGATCTTGAAATCCCTGCCATTGGTGCTGGCGACCCGCTAGCTGCCCAGTCGTAGGGTTGCGAGCAGGCATGACATAACAAAAAACGCCCATGCGGGCGTTTTTTTATTGGTGGCGCAGGAGCGGCTTAACGCTTGCCCTTGCCACTCTTGTTACCGCCGCCGAGGGCTTGTTTTCTGGCTCTCTGTTTCTGGGCGGCCTTGCCGTTGCGGCGCGGCTCGGGTTCGAAGCGGGTGAGGTCTGGCTCAAAGCCCGGGAACCACTGCTGGGGCAATCGGGTGTCGAGTACCGCTTCCACCTTCTCCAAGAGCGGCGCATCTTCCGGGCTGAACAATGTGATGGCCAGCCCCTTGTTGCCGGCGCGGCCGGTGCGACCGATACGGTGGACGTAATCTTCGGCCACAAACGGGAATTCGAGGTTGATCACGTAGTTGAGATCCAAGATATCGAGGCCGCGGGCCGCCACGTCGGTGGCGACCAGGGCTTGCAGGGTGCCGGCGCGAAACGCCAGCAGCACTTTTTCCCGCGCGCTTTGCGACAGATCGCCGTGGAAGGCCAGCACATTGATACCCGCCTTGCCGAGCTGCTGGGCCAGTTTGTCGGCCCCCTGCCGGGTGCGGCTGAAGATCAGCACCGGTGCCCAGCCCTTCACCTTGATCAGGTGTTCCACCAACGCCAGCTTGCGCTCGCCATCCACCGCATAGACCCGCTGCTCCACCTCGGCCGCCGTTGTGTTGCGCGGCGCCACTTCGATCAACTCCGGGTCGCGCAGCAGCACACGGCTCAAGGCAAACAGGTTGTCATCACAGGTGGCCGAAAACAGCAGGGTTTGGCGATCCGCAGGTATTTGTTTGAGCAGTGCCTTGATCTCGTCCATAAAGCCCATGTCGAGCATGCGGTCCGCCTCGTCAAACACCAGATGGCTGAGGTGCTCAAGGCTCAAGGCCCCCTGACGCAGATGGTCGAGCAGCCGACCCGGGGTGGCGATCAGCAGATCCACCCCGGCTTGAAGCGCCTCCACTTGGGCGGCTATGCTGACCCCGCCGTAGACCAGGGCGCTGGTGAGACCTGTACCTTGCCCGTAGCGCACCACGCTATCAAAGACCTGCACCGCCAGCTCGCGGGTCGGCACCAGCACCAGCGCGCGGATCGGGCGGGCGGTGTCGCTCGCCGGGTGTTGCATCAGTTGCTCCAACAGCGGCAGCACGAAGGCAGCGGTCTTGCCGGTGCCGGTCTGGGCCCCCGCCATCAGATCCCGCCCCGCCAGAATGGTGGGGATGGCGCGAGCCTGAATGGGGGTGGGCGCGGCATAGCCGAGCTCGCTCAGGGTCTGCTGCAGACGGGGGGAGAGGGCCAGTTCGGCAAAGGATGCAATGGACATAGGGGCACCAGTATGGGGTTATCGCGGCCAGGGCCACGATGGAAACAATCGTAGTGGCCGGCATGTTAACAGAAGCGGGGGCATGGGCAGAAGGCGAGGAGGGGACTGGCCTCTATCCCTCGCCATATCCCCTGCTCGGGCTCGGGAGCTGCGCCATGGCGAGCAACGCCCTGTGCTGGTTAGCGGCAGTGAAACACCTCTTCCAGCGCATCTACCACGGCGCGCACCCGGCTGGCCTTCTGCAGGTCGGGGTGGAGCACCAGCCAGATATCGACCGGATCGCTGAGGGCGGGCAGCACCCGTACCAGCTCGGTCTCTTTGTCTGCCAGAAAGGTGGAGAGCAGCGCTATCCCCAGCCCCTGACGGGCCGCCGCCAACAACAGCAGCTGGGCATTGCACTGCAGCACCACATTCGGCTCGTGCAGCTGCTCCCCGCACAGGCTGTGCCAGTGGCGGGAGACCAGCTCTTTGGCAAACAGCAGCAGGGCATGCTGGCTCAGGCCGAGGCCGCACTTGGGCGTGCCGTGTCTGGCCAGATAGTCGTGAGAGGCGTAGAGCCCCATCTCTATGGTGGTGAGGCGCTTGATCACCAGCTCGTCGTTGTCGGGGCGCAGGCCCCGAATGGCGAGATCGGCTTCGAGACAGGCGATATCACTGACGTTGACCGCCGTCTGCAGGCTGAGACGAATGCCGGGATGGCGCTCGCGCAGCAGGGTGAGGGCTGGCAGCACGAAGGCCTGTGCCAGGGTATCGGTGGTGGCGATGCGTACCTCGCCGCACAGGCTCTGATCTCCGGCGCTTGCCTTGCGCTCTATGGCCTGGATGGCCTGCTCCATGGCGCTGGCATCAGCCAGCATGGTTTCGCCGAGCGGGCTCAGGTCATAGAGTTTTGGTGTGCGGATAAAGAGTTTGGAGCCCAGATTCTGCTCCAGTGCCGTGATGCGTCGCCCGACGGTAGCCTGATCGACACCCAGCACTCCGGCCGCGCCGCGCAGTGTGCCCTGTCTTGCCAATGCCAGAAAAAAACGCGCGTCATCCCAGTTGATCATCGAGCCTCCCACTCAAGTTCCCCCCGCTGGGGCGAGCCCATTAGAAGCCAGCACAGGCGGGATCACAAGCCAAGTGTGCCCTGGTGTGCGTGCAAATAGATGCCGAACGCATGCATTATTGAAGCCGCATGATGCATTTGTGCTGCTGTCGGCGGCGTTCTGCGGGCGCTATCATGGCCGCCTCTCACCAGCGGGGTTTGGCCCCGCGCCCATCGGAGCCGTGCATGTCATCACCCTTGTCTACCCCCGGGCCCTGCCAGTCGGGCGCTGCCCATGGCGCCATTCTGCTGTTTCTGCCGCTGGCCCTGATGTCGGCGCTGCTTAACAGCAGTGTGCCTACGCCGCTCTATCCCCACTATCAGCAGATGCTGGCGTTGAGCGATGTGAGCCTCACCCTGATTTATGGTGGCTATGCGGCCGGCGTGCTGATCTCGCTGTTCGGAGTGGGCAATCTGGCGGGCCGGGTGACGGACCTGCGTGCCATGATATTGCCAGCGCTGCTGGCGGTGTTGGGGGGAGCCCTGCTCTTCTCCCTGGCCGATTCGTTCTGGTCGCTGCTGCTGGCGCGGGTCTTGGCCGGCATTGGCACGGGGGCACTGACCGGCGCCGCCAATGTGGCCTTGCTGCGCTTCGGTCCCCGGGATGGCGGCAAGCGGGCGGCGCTCAGTGCGACCCTCTCTTTCACCGCCGGGCTGGCGCTTGGCCCGGTATTCAGCGGCTTGGCGCTGCAACTGGACTTCTATCCGACTCAACTGCCCTTCCTGCTCATCATGGGGCTGGCGACCTGCGCCATGGTCGGCGTTGTGCTGAGCTGGCCCGCCAGCGCACGAGCGCAGCCGCCAGTGGCATCGGGGCAAGGCAAGGGCTCCTTGGGAGAGGGGCTCAAAATCACGGGGGCTGCGTTTTTCCTCTGCGCCGTGGCTCTGTTTACCGCCTGGGCGGTGGCGGCCAGTCTGCTGGCAATCGGTCCCAAGGTGGCGAGCCAGTTGCTGGGGATGCAGGATCTCGGCCTGTTCGGCTATCTCATCGCAGCCTATCTGGTGTTCTCCGGCCTGTGCCAGCTATGGGCTCGCCGCCTCGATGCCCGCCACACACTGCAGAGCGGCTGCCTTGCCCTGGCGCTCAGCGTGCTGCTATTTACCGGCGCCGTTCACTATCAGTCGTTGTGGCTGGCAGGGTTCGGGCTGCTGGTGTCCGGTTATGCCCAGGGCGCCGCCTTTGTCGGCAGCGCGACTTTGGTCAATCGCATTGCCCCCGGCGCCAGCCACGCCCGGCTGGTGTCGCTCTTCTATGTGATCGCCTATGTGGCCAACTGGGTGCCTGTGCTGCTGGGCTGGGTGAGCGACAGCGTCGGCCTGCTGGCAGCGGTGGATGTGCTTGCCGTCGGCAGCATTCTGATCAGCCTTGGGCTGGCCTGGGTTGTGTCGCGAACCCGCTTCGAGCGAGCCGCGGCCTGAGCCATTTATCCGCCAGCACTTACTCCGCTACGACTACCCGTTTGGCATCCAGGTGGTGCATCCATTCGCGCAGGATCAACAATACGGCGGCAAAGTGCCGCCCCTTGGGCAAGTGGGCCGCCGCCAGCGGGTCCCCTTCCACCATGGCGGCAAACTGGCCGAACAGCTGCTCTATGCTCTCCCGACTCAGCTCATGGCTGCCGAACTCGCCCGCCAGCGGGACCGGGCTGTGCAGCGTCACCAGCTCGTGGGCCGGAATGCGGGCCGCCAGCGGCATGAGCGCATCCTCCACCACCATGATGGCCCGTTCCAGTTCGTGCGCCGTCGGCGGATCCTGGCGAAACGGCCCCGGTGTCATGGCGTCGAGACCAAATGCCAGCTTGTAGGTGATGGTGATGCCGTCGGCCTGGGTGATCAGCACCTTGCTGATCTGTTCACCCAGATTCAACGCCAGGGTGGGGGCTTGGGGTCTGGTCATGTTGCTTCCTCTGTGATCCCGTCACGGCAAAGCCTATCCATACACCCGCCAGCATGCACTGGCGAGTGCTTTTCTGTTCCCCCCATACAGGTGAAACGGCTTGCAATGCTGATGATAGGTGGCATTCTGGATGTCTAAATGGCTGTTCTTGTTCATCTATCACGATTCAGGAGTTCTGATATGGATATTCGCACCGCTCCCCGGGCCCTTGCGCTCGCCCTCCTGCTGGCCAGCGGCATCGCCGCCGCCAACGAGGCCCTGGTGATCCAGACTGATTTTGGCCTCAAAGATGGCGCAGTGTCAGCCATGAAGGGGGTTGCCTTCGGGGTAGACCGCACTCTGCCGCTCTATGATCTGACCCACGAGATACCGGCTTACAACATCTGGGAAGGGGCTTACCGCCTCTATCAGACCCTGCAGTATTGGCCCAAGGGCACTGTGTTTGTCAGCGTGGTAGATCCCGGTGTAGGCACAGATCGCCACTCTGTGGTGCTCAAGACCAGGAGCGGCCACTACATAGTCACCCCGGATAACGGCACTTTGACCCTGGTGGCCGAGCACTTCGGCATAGACGCTGTGCGTCAGATCGATGAGAAAACCAACCGCCTCAAGGGATCCGAGAAGTCTTACACCTTCCACGGCCGCGATGTTTACGCCTATACAGGCGCACGGCTCGCCTCCGGTGCCATCAGCTATGAGCAGGTGGGCCCGCTGCTGCCCGCCGACGTGGTGAAGATCCCTTACCAGCCGGCTGTGGCCGAGAAAGATGGCACCCTCAAGGGCACAATCCCGATCCTGGATGTGCAGTACGGCAACGTCTGGACCAATATCGACGAGACACTGCTGACCCTGGTGGGGGTCAACAAGGGGGACAAGGCCTGTATCAAGATCAGTGAAGGGGATGTGGTCAGGTATGACGGCAAGGCCCCTTATGTCAGCAGCTTCGGCGACGTGCCGGAAGGCCAGCCGCTGGTCTACCTCAACAGCCTGTTGCAGGTCTCGGTCGCCCTCAACATGGACAGCTTCGCCGCCAAACATCAGGTGCAGTCGGGCGCCAACTGGCATATCAGTTTGAAAAAGTGTTCATGATCCGGATTGAATAGCAGAGATAGAAATAGCAACGGGCGCTTCGGCGCCCGTTTTGTTGTCTGGCAATCAGGCAGATCAGAACTCGTTTGAGAGCGCCTTGTAACCTTTGACCAGGTCTATGTTGGTGTGAGCCACATCTTCGGAAAACTCGGTGGCATCCACAGTGACTCTGGGGATCTCGGCCAGATCGCTCTGCTGGTTGATGCGGGTGGTGGAGGGCACATAGAAGCCGGGGGGCAGATCGCAGCCATCCACCACAGAGTTGTGGCGCACCACTGAACCTTCACCAATATGGCAGTTGAACAGCACGCTGTTGAAGCCGATGAAGACCCGGTTACCAACTTCGCAGGGCCCGTGCACTATGCTGCGGTGGGCGATGGAGGTGTACTCGCCTATGGTGACGGCAGCGCCGGACTTGGAGTGGATCACCACCCCGTCCTGAATGTTGGAGTTGGCGCCGATGACGATGGGCTCCATGTCGCCATTGGCATCCACCTCGTCGGCGCGGATCACCACATAGGGGCCGACAAACACGTTTTCCTTGATGATCACCTTGCCACAGATGATGGCTGTCTTGTCGATATAGGCGGACTCGTCGATGACCGGCAGGTGGCCGGATGGATTCTTGCGGATCATGTTGCATCCTGTTGAAGATGAAATCGGGATGGGGAAAGGGCGAGGCATGAGGGCCTGCCGGTGGGTCAGCTTACGCCTGTGGAACGGGAGGGGGAACCCTTTACTGGTCTGACCCCCAGGGGCGCGCTGTCATCTTGCCGGGGTGTTCCCTCTTCTCAAAATATGGGAGCATGACGTCTGCCGACGGGGCTGCGCTGCCGCATTGGCACTCTTTTGATATAACGCTGGAACCCAAGATGAAAAAGATTGTTGTGCTGCTCGGCACTCTGCTGCTCTCCCCCTTGTACTCTTCTGCCGTACAGGCCAAGGGGCAAGCGGGCGAGTTTGACTATTACGCCCTGGCGCTCTCCTGGTCGCCGGAGCATTGCGCCATCAAACCGGCCGATCGGGATCAATGCTCCCGCCAGCTGGGCTTCGTGTTGCACGGCCTCTGGCCCCAGTACCAGCGCGGCTACCCGAGCAGCTGTTCCCGCGAGCGGCTGGATCCTGACATGGAGCAGCAGTTTGCCGGGCTCTACCCCAGCCGCTTTCTCTATCGCCATGAGTGGGAGAAACACGGTACCTGCTCAGGCCTCAGCCAGCGCCAGTATCATCAGCTGGCCAGCGACCTGCGTCAGAAGGTGAAGATCCCGGCCGCGTATCAGTCCCCTGCCGAGCCCCTGCGCAAAAGCCGCTTCCAGCTCAAGGCGGATCTGGCCAGTGCCAACGACTGGCTGGCGCCAGACAACATCACGGTTGCCTGTGCCGACGGCGGTCGCTTCCTGCGGGAGGTCTACATCTGCATCAACAAGGAGGGGACGGATGCCGTCACCTGTTCCGACGAGATGCAAAAGCGTGAACTGCGCTCCTGCGGTCAGCCGGACTTCCTGCTGCGCAGCGTGCGCTGATCACTCTCTATCTTCATCGGGCCCTTTGCGGGCCTGATGTTCAAATACCGCCATAGGAAAGGAGTCTGGGCAATGACCGACATGAAACAGTTCTCGGCACAGGAACGAAGCTTGCTGCTAGGGGTGAAAGGGGTGGGTCCCACCGTCATAGGGCGGCTCGAACAGCTGGGTTACCACACACTGAGCGAGCTGGCCGAGGCGGATACAGCCCATATAGTCCAGCTGGTGGCCAGCATGCTGGGGTCGACCTGTTGGCAGAACAGCCCGCAGGCCCGCGGCGCCATCGATGGCGCCATAGCGCTGGCGCGCAGCCAAGTTGCAGCCGACGCCGTTTCGGACTGTGAGCAGGGAACATAGCCATGAGCCTGTTCGCCGAACTGGGGATGCGTTATCCCCTCATTCAGGCCCCCATGGCGGGAGTGCAAAACAGTGCGCTGGCGCTGGCCGTCACCGGCGCGGGTTGTCTGGGCTCCTTGCCGGCGGCCATGCTCAGTCCGACTGACCTGCGAAGTGAGCTTGCTCGGCTTGCCGCCAGCGGTCTGGGGCCATTTAACATCAACTTCTTCTGTCATCAGCAAGGGGATCCAGATCCGCAGCAGGTTGCACGCTGGCAACAGGCGCTGGCGCCTTTTTATGCCGAGTTCGGTGTGAATATCGATGCTGTATCGAGTGGGCCAGGTCGTGCCCCGTTCAACGCCGAGCATGCCGCCATCCTGACCGAGTTCAACCCCGCCGTAGTCAGCTTTCATTTCGGCCTGCCCGAACCGGGCCTGCTGGCTCGGGTGAAAGCCACGGGAGCAAAAGTGTTTGCCAGTGCAACCACGGTAGCAGAAGCGAAGTGGCTGGCCCGCCATGGCGCCGATGCCATCATAGCGCAGGGACTGGAGGCAGGCGGCCATCGCGGCCATTTCCTCAATGAGGATCTCGCCTGGCAGCAAGGTACCTTTACCTTGCTGCCACAAATAGTCGCGGCGGTAGAACTGCCGGTCATCGCTGCCGGTGGCATAGTCGATGGCAAAGGTATCAGGGCCGCCCTGGCGTTAGGCGCCAGCGCCGTCCAGATGGGAACTGCCTTCCTCTGCTGTCATGAGGCGACGACCTCTGCCCTGCATCGCACCGCGATTCATTCTGCCCAGAGCCAGCACACTGCCCTGACCAAGGTGTTCAGCGGCCGCCCGGCGCGAGGGATAGTCAACCGGCTGATGCGGGAGCTGGGCTCGCTCTCGGATCTGGCACCTGACTTCCCCCATGCCAGCAGTGCGCTGGCTCCGTTGCGTGCGGCGGCTGAAAAGGTGGGTGATAGTGGCTTCTCGCCATTGTGGGCGGGGCAGAATGTATCGGGTTGCCGTGACCTCCCGGCCGCCGAGTTGATCGCCGCATGGGTGAAAGAAGCGGGCCTGGCGTGATCGCTTCTTTATATAGGTAGATGAGCGGGAGGGGCGGCATGCAAGGAGTGGCACTTCCAATGGCTAAATGTGGGGCACTCATGATGCCAATAGTGCCGTTTTACGGCATTTCTGTGGATAAGTTTGTACAAAAGCTGTGGTTGGTTATGAATAACTAAAAAAGTGCCGATTTTTGCAGTTTTATTGCATTGCGACCCTTGCCAACGCGATCAATCTCTCTATAATGCGCCACATCGACAGGGCAAGCGGCAACGCAAACAAGCCAGTCGGTGCCTCGAAAAGCCTTTGAAAATAAGGCTTGACTCGAGAAGGCGGTTGAGTAGAATTCCACTCCCGCAGCAACACACTGTTGCGTCGCTCTTTAACAATTTGAATCAAGCAATCTGTGT
>NZ_JAACFY010000025.1:0-60914 GCF_029237305.1 Aeromonas sp. 2MA4
AGGTCCAGGTGCCGTCAGCCGTGATGCTCAGGCTGCCCAGTGCATCCGGGCTGGCGGTGATGCTGGCCGCGTCCGTCTTGAACGCCACCTCGTCGGCCCCGTCCACGTCGCTGATCTTCAGCTGGCCGCTGTCAGCCAGCACATCCGGGCTGGCATCTTCAGTCACCGCGCCAGTGTCAGCACCGGCAATAATGGCGGCATCATTGATCGGGGTGACAGTACCGGTAACCCCGCCAGTCGAGCTGTGCAAACCATCTGTGATTGTGTATTCGAACGAAATATTGCCATTGAAATCAGGGGATGGCGTAAAGACCAGCTGACCGTTGGTCAGGGTGACGGAACCATTGCCAATGGCCACCGAACCACCTTCGGCAATGGCCTGGCCATTGATGGCGGTGATGCTGAGACTATCACCGTCCAGGTCGGTGTCGTTGTCGAGCACCTTGATGATGACCGTCCCATCCTCTTCCACGGTAAACTGGTCGTTCCCTGGCAGAGGCGCGGCATTCACAACGCTGTTGTCAGTACCCTTGGGAGAGGTATTGCCCACTGGATCGGTCAGAGTGGCATCCACAATGACGGGGCCATTGACCGGCAGATCCGTAGTGGGAATGGTCAGAGTAACCAGGGTCTTGCTAATGTCATCGGCAGTCAGGATGGAGCTGGAGTCAGGCACACCATCACCATTCCAGTCCACATCGAGGCGATCACCGACTTTGGCATCGGCTGGCAAACGGATAATCACATCCACGCCATTTTCACGCTCGTTGGCTGAAATGACATTGTCCGCACCATCCTGTATTTCCACCAGCGGAGCAGAGGGAGCCGTGCTGTCCACGCTGCCATCATCGGTGGCTGTGCCTGTGTTGCCGGCAGGATCGGTGACATTGGCGGTGACCGTATAGGCGCCATCTGCCAGCGGGGTAACAACATCCACACTGAAGGTTCCGTCCGGGTTGACGGTTGTGGTCAGGGTCTGTTGATTGCCATTGGCATCAGTGACCAGCAGGGTCACAGTGCTGCCTGCCGGCGCATCCGTGGTACCAGTCAGGGTCGGGGTGGTGTCATTGGTATTGTCTGGTGCAGAGACGGTGATCACCGGCGGCACCAGGTCGAAAGGATCATCTTCACCCGCGACCGCATCGCCTGTCACACCGGCATCCGTCTGGTTGGCGGTATCAAATCCCGCCGCCGCTATGGTGGCATCGCCGGTACGATCTATGGTGACGAAGCCGCCATTGCCACTGGCACCGGCCACACCACCTATGTTGCCACCGCCTGCGGCAGGAGCACCGCCGGCTGCAGCCGCTTCAAACGCCTGGGTCGGGTCGGCCCCGCCCAAAATGGCTTGTTGCAAAGCCGATATCTCATCAGGAGTGCCAGTGGCCACATCCTGGTTCTGGGCCAGCAAAGGTGCCTGAGACGTTTCATCCTCAGCCTGCTGCTCGTTGGTCGGGCTCAGGGTGAAAGTCTGGTTGCCGCCGTTGAAACTGGCGCCCTCAGGAGTGATCAGCACCGCATCCCTGGGCAGGATATCGCCTTCGGCAAGCTGCTTCTGGCTGCCATCTGCGGCGACCAGGTAAATGTTGCCTTTCAACTGGGTAACAACGACGTCCTGTTCCAATGCGATTTTATGGCTGCTCATGTTCTCTCCTGAATCTCTATTGGCATGCAATATTCCACCGTCTAATGTGCCCGTGAATGACGCCAGAAACCAGTTAGAAAATTCGAATGGATAGAGTGATTTGAGGCTAAACCGGCCGGTTAAACAGAAGGGTCAATGACGGAGGAGGTAAAAATAAAATCAAGATGATCAATGTGTTGCATTTTGATGACGGGAGCACATCACTGTGCTCCCGTCCGGGTCATGGTCAGACACCCGCCCACAGCAGGATGGCGAGCAACTGGGGGGAAATGATCCGCAGAAACATTACCAGGGGATAGACGGTGGCGTATGACAGGGCACTGGCACCACTGGTAGGGTGCATACCGTTGGCAAATGCCAGGGCGGGGGGATCCGTCATGGAACCCGCCAGCAAGCCGCACAGGGTGAGGTAGTTCATCTTGCCATACAGACGGGCCAGCACACCGACCACCAGCAGCGGGATCAGGGTAATAGCCATGCCGTACATCATCCAGGCTGGGCCATCACCGTTGATCAGGGTATCGACAAAGCCGGCACCGGACTTGAAGCCCACCACCGCCAGAAACAGTACTATGCCAATCTCCCGCAGCGCCAGGTTGGCACTCGGCGGCATAAACCAGTAGAGCTTGCCGATGCTGCCAATCCGCGACAGGATCAGCGCCACCACCAGTGGACCGCCCGCCAGACCCAGCTTGAGCGCCGCCGGGAACCCGGGCAGATAGAAGGGGATGGAGCCGAGCAATACACCCAGGCCGATGCCGATGAACACCGGCAGCATCTGCACCTGCTGCAGCTTCTGCTGCACGTTGCCCACCACATTGGTCACCGCCTCTATGGCGTCGAGTCGACCCACAAGATTGAGGATGTCACCAAACTGCAGGCTGGTCTGGCTGGTCGGTACCAGCTCGATACCGGCCCGGTTGAGGCGCGAGATGACAACGTCGTATTTCTGCTTGATGTCGAGATCGCGGATCTTCTTGCCAAGTACCTGCTCGTTGGTGACCACCACCCGCTCTACCCGCAGATCGGTGCCGCGAGTCGAGAGCGAGGTCTCCACTTCTTCCCCAAGCACCAGGAGTACCTTGTGCAGCGCATGCCGATCACCCACCAGGTGCAGCAAATCACCTAGCTCGATGCGCGAATCCGACCGCGGCACCATCAGTTCCTCACCGCGTTTGAGGCGGGAGCAGATCACATCCGACTCGTCGAGACTCGGGATCTCGCAGAGCATCAGGCCATGCATATTGGGGTTGCGCACCGCAATATTGATGGTCTGCAGACTCTCCTTGGTCTTGCCTGCATGTTGCTCGAACTGGTCCGCTTCTTCGTCGATTTTGATGCGAAAAAACAGACGAACCAGCCACATGGTCAGCAGGATGCCGCAGATGCCAAACGGATAGGCAACGGCATAGCCCATGCCCATCAAGCCGGTCGCGCCGGGAGCGGCCCCCAGTTCGGCCAGGATCTGCTGACCCGCACCAAGGGAGGGCGTATTGGTCACGGCGCCGGAGAAGACCCCGAGGATCACCGGCAAGGGTACATCGAACAATTGATGCAGCCCTGCCGCGACCACACAGCCAAGGATCACCAGCAAGGCGGCGAATCCGTTCAACTTGAGGCCAGAGCTGCGCAAGGAGGAGAAGAAGCCGGGACCGACCTGGATGCCGATGGTGTAGACAAACAGGATGAGACCGAACTCCTGAATGAAGTGCAGGGTTTGCTCATCGAGCGCCAGATCAGACACTCCCGCGAAGTGGCCCACTATGATGCCACCGAACAGCACACCTCCTATTCCCAAGCCAACGCCATAGACCCGCCAGTTTCCCAGCCAGAGCCCCAGCACCGCCACCAGCGACAACATGCTGATGGAAAGCGCGATATCACTCATCGTGTGCATCCTTTCTGAATTGAACTGTCCCTAGCTTGTCAGCAAACGCTGACGCCAACTGTGTGATACCGCACGATTTTATCCTTCTTAGCGGCAAAAATACCAATTAAGGGCTAGTCAAGCGATGTAACCATAAATGGCCATAAAGTGACAAACACTGCCACCCAGCACGAACAGATGCCAGATGGCGTGGTTGTAAGGAATGCGCTTGGCCACGTAGAAGATGACCCCCAGGCTGTAGATGAGACCACCGAGCCCGAGCAGCAACAAGCCCTCGCCCTCCAGATGGAGGTAAAGCTGATAGATGACCACCAGCGACAACCAGCCCAGCATCAGGTAGGTAAACAGCGACAATTTTTCGAATCGGTGGATGAAGAACAGCTTGAACACCACCCCCGCCAGTGCCAGTCCCCAGATCACCACCATCAATCCCTGGGCCAGCGGGGTATCGAGCGCCACCAGCAGGAAAGGGGTATAAGTGCCAGCGATCAACAGATAGATGGCGCAGTGATCAAATACCTTGCACCAGCGCCTGGCGGCCCCTTCCGCCATGCTGTGATACAGGGTCGAGGCGAGATAGAGCAGCACCAGGCTGCCGCCATAGAGGCTGTAGCTGATGAGCGCCTGGGTGCCCTGTTCCCAGCCCTTGTTCAACAACAGGATCAACCCCAGGATCCCGAACACCAGCCCCAAGCCGTGGCTGAGGCGATTGGCCAACTCCTCGCGGGGAGAATAATCCGTCACACTGCTCATAACATACTCCTGCCCAAACTGGGCTCACTCTAGCCGCCGTCATTTCAGAGTACAAGTGTTAGCTTAAATGGAACCTCATCTGATTGGGCTCATCCCCATGATGCGCTCATGGCTGTCACCCGTTTACCTTTGGTGTATGCTCTGCGGCCGATGCCCACGTCGCTGTCGCTGCCACGGTTGCTCACCTCCCGGTGACACCCTGGCAACCTGGTCTGGAGAACCTGATGAAGTTGACTGAACTGTTTGCACTACCGGATCCGGCCTTCGGTCAGGCCATGACGGCCCTGCTGGAGACCTTCCATCACTCGGATGACAGTCAGGCCCCCTACCAGCACGATCACTTCACCCACCAGCTCGATCAATCCCGGATGCCCACTGTCGGCATCTCGATGGATAACTATCTGGCGCGACTGGCAACCCTGGTGCCAGGGGCCTCCCATCTGACCTCCCCACGCTACATGGGGCACATGACGGCGCCACTGCCCGCCTTCACCGCCGAGTTGTCACGCCTGCTGGTGATGCTCAACCAGAATCCGATGAAAATGGAGTCCTCCCGCCTGCTCAGCTTTCTGGAGCGGGAGGTGCTGGCCAAGTTGCACCGTCTCATCTATCGCGCCGATGATGCTTTTTATGGCGAGCAGATGCATGCCAAGGATGCCGCCCTCGGCGTCATGACCAGCGGCGGTACCATCGCCAACGTCACGGCGCTGTGGCTGGCCCGCAACCGCACCTGCGGTGACAACCTGTTCGCCCTCTACGAGCAGGGCTATCGCGGCGCAGTGATACTGGGATCCCGGCTGATGCATTACTCCTTCGACAAGGGGATGGATCTGCTGGGGCTGGGTGCGCACAGCGTCTGGCGGCTCGCGACCGACGACCAGAACCGGCTCGACATGACGGCGTTGGAAACCGCACTGACCCAGTGCAAGGAGCAGAAGCTAAAAGTGCTGGCGCTGGTCGGGGTGGCAGGCAGTACCGATTTTGGCTCCATCGATCCCCTGCCCGAGCTGGCGGCCATTGCGGCCCGCGAGCAGATCCACTTCCACGTGGATGCCGCCTGGGGCGGCCCGACCCTGTTTTCGCCCCGCTATCAGGGGCTGCTTGCAGGAATTGAACTGGCCGATACTGTGACCCTGGATGGGCACAAGCAACTGCTGGTACCACTCGGTACCGGCATGCTGCTCTGCCGCCAGCCGGACCTCATGATGACGGTCAAGCGAGAAGCGCCCTATGCCATCCGTGCCAGCTCCTTTGATCAGGGCCGCTTTACCCTGGAAGGCACCCGTCCCGCCAATGCCCTCTATCTGGACGCGGCCTTCCAGCTGTTTGGCCAGCAGGGTTACGCACGGCTTATCGAGGCCAACTACGACAGAGCCAGACTGATGGCGGATCTCATCAACAAGGATCCCGCCTTCGAGCTGATGTCGGCCCCTGTGATGAACCTGCTCTCCTACCGCTGCATTCCGCCCCATCTGCAGGGCAAAGCGCTCGACGAGGCGGCCAACGGCCAGATCAACCAGTTCAACATCGCCCTGCAAAAAGCCCAGCGGGCCGAGGGGCACAGCTTTGTCTCCCGCACCCAGCGAGCGGTAAGGCGCTATGGTTCCCAGCCGCTCACCCTGCTGCGCGCCGTGCTGCTCAACCCGCTGATTGAGGAGCGCCATATTCGCGAGCTGCTGACGGATCAACAACGCCTCGGCGCCGACATTGCCTGGCAGTTATTCGGCCAGGCAATCGGCAAGGAACTGGACGCCAAATGAGCGGTCTTATTCATTTGCCGTTGTCTACCTTGCAGGTAGACTGGACAAAATTTTGAGGTCTATTTTTGAGGGCTATGAGCCAGACATGAAGCAATTTATTGAATTTATTCCACTTATCGTTTTCTTCGCGGTCTACAAGTTCTACGACATCTACACGGCTACCGGCGCCCTGGTCGTCGTGACCGGTCTGCAACTCATCTATAGCTGGGTGCGTTACCGCAAAGTCGAGAAGATGCAGCTCTTTACCTTCCTCTTGGTCGGCTTCTTCGGCGGCCTCACCGTCTTCTTCCATGACGACGCCTTCATCAAGTGGAAAGTCACCGTCATCAACATCTTGTTCGCGCTGGGCCTGCTCATAAGCCGCTACGGCTTTGGCAAGAACCTCATCAAGCAGATGCTGGCCAAAGAGCTGCAAGCCCCCGATGCCATCTGGGATAGAGTCAATCTTGCCTGGGTTGGCTTCTTTACCGTCTGCGGCCTGCTCAACCTCTATGTGGCCTTCAACCTGCCGCAAGAGATGTGGGTCAATTTCAAAGTGTTCGGTTTGCTCGGCATGACGCTGGTGTTTACGCTGCTGAGCGGTGTCTACCTTTACCGCCACCTGCCGGCCGAGCAGAAAGGCGAACTGAAAAAATAATCGCCATCAAGAAGAAGGATTGTCTCATGTGGTATCTCATCTACTCCGAGGATGTTCCCAACAGCCTGCCCCTGCGCAAACAGGTCCGTCCTGCCCACCTGGCCCGCCTGCAGGCGCTGCAGGATGAGGGACGACTGCTGACTGCAGGTCCCAACCCGACCATAGATGCCGACGATCCGGCCGATGCGGGTTTCTCCGGCAGTACCGTCATCGCTGAATTTGCCAGCCAGGCCGATGCCAAGGCTTGGGCAGATGACGATCCCTATGTGGCAGCCGGTGTCTACGCCAAGGTCACCATCAAGCCCTACAGAAAGGTGTTTTGAGCTCAGGTGGTGGGCGAAAATGCAAAAGGCCGGACAGTGTCCGGCCTTTTCACATCTGTGCTGCCCCTGTTTAAAGGTCGCTCAGGCCCGCGCGACAAACCAGGGGTTGAGAATATCGGGCTTGTTGTAGGCAAGGGGTGATCCATCGAGCCGGGTCACAGACCCACCGGCCCCTTCCAGCACGGCCTGCGCCGCTGCCGTATCCCACTCGCAAGTAGGTGCGAGGCGTGGATAGAGCTCGGCCCCCCCTTCGGCAATGATGCAGAACTTGAGAGAGCTGCCCATGGAAACCAGCTCAATCTCGCCCCGCTCTATGTCACCAAAGCGCGCCAGATAATCGAGGGTCTCCCGGGACAGGTGGTTACGACTGCCCACCACCCGCCATGGCGACCCTTCCTGATGAGGCAAGGTCTGGATGGCTTCACGCTTGCCATCGGCCACACGCCAGGCGCCCATCCCCTTGCCGCCATACCAGAGCCGGTCCAGCACGGGGGCATAGACCAGACCCCATAGCGGCTTGCCATCCTCGATCAGCGCGATATTGACGGTGAACTCGCCGTTGCGGGAGACGAACTCCTTGGTACCGTCGAGCGGGTCCACCAGCCAGTAACAAGACCAGCCATGGCGCAACCCCATCACCTCTGGGCCAGACTCCTCCGAGAGCACAGGAATATCGGGGGTGAGCCCTGCCAACGCCTGCACTATCACCTCATGCGCACCCTTGTCGGCGGCGGTCAACGGGCTCTCGTCCCCCTTGTACTCCACCGTAAAGGGCTGGCTGTAAGTGGCCATGATGATGTCACCGGCAGCGCGGGCGATGGGCTCCAGCTTGGAAATTGCAGGGAAAAACATAGAAAAGACATCCTGATCAAATGGTTAGTACAGTGTACCCATTTTGGGCAAAAGAGGCTTATAGCCGTTTGCTCTGACTTATAAAGTGTCATAAATGACAGACAAAAAGTGGCGCGACTCGGCTAATTCTCAATAGTCATTCGACGCAACATAAGGACATGAAGCAATGAACTACAAGACCCTGACCGCCACCCTGCTGCTGAGCTGCCTGCCCCTGTTGAGCCAGCCTTTGCTGGCCGCCGACAAGCCGGCTGCCAAGCCAGCGACCACGGTCACCACCGCCAAGGAGAGTGGCAAGGTGAACCTGAATACGGCCAGTATCAATGAGTTAACTGCTCTCAAAGGGATCGGAGAGAAGAAGGCGCAGGCCATCGTCGATTTTCGTGAGAAACAGGGCAAGTTCACCACGGTTGAACAACTGGCGGATGTCAGCGGCATAGGGCCGGCAACTCTGGAAGCAAATCGGGACATGATCATCGTCAAATAGCCGGTTTGGACCTCTTCCATCATGAGGGCAGCCTGTGGCTGCCCTATTTTTCTTCGGGTATCATGGGGCCACTTTGTATCTCTGGACTCTCTCCATGAAAAAGACACAGCTCGTTGTACGCAAGGCCGTTCTTCCTGTCGCCGGTTTGGGCACCCGCATGCTGCCTGCCACCAAGGCCATCCCGAAAGAGATGCTGCCCGTGGTCGACAAACCGCTGATCCAGTATGTGGTGCGTGAAGCCATCGCTGCCGGCATCAAGGAGATCATCCTGGTGACCCACTCGAGCAAGAACTCCATCGAGAACCACTTCGACAAGAGCTTCGAATTGGAAGCCACCCTGGAGAAGCGGGTCAAGCGGCAACTGCTGGAGGAGGTGCAACACATCTGCCCCAAAGATGTCACCATCATGCATGTGCGCCAGGGCGAGGCCAAGGGTCTGGGTCATGCCATCTTGTGTGCCCGTCCGCTGATCGGCGACAACCCCTTCGCCGTGCTGCTGCCGGACGTGCTGATCGATGACATGGCCAGCAACCTCAAGCGCGATAACCTGGCCGAAATGGTACACATGTTCGAAGGGGATCAGATCAGCCAGATCATGGTGGAGGCGGTTCCCGAGAGTGAAGTGGACAAGTACGGCATCGCCGATATCAAGGGGGAAGATCTGACCGAGGGCATGTCCCTGCCGATGCAGGCCATCGTCGAGAAGCCGCCCCGTGACGAAGCGCCTTCCAATCTGGCCGTGGTCGGTCGCTACGTGCTGTCAGCCAACATCTGGCCACTGCTGGAGCGCACCCCCGTCGGTGCAGGTGACGAGATCCAGCTGACCGATGCCATCGCCATGCTGATGGAACATGAGCAGGTCAACGCCTACTTCATGAAAGGACGCAGCCACGACTGCGGCAGCAAGATGGGTTTCATGAAAGCCAATGTGGAATACGCGGTGCGCCATCCGGAACTGAACGGGGAATTCACCGCCTGGCTGAAGCAGTTTGTCAAACAGTTGTAAACGCTGAATATTTAACCTATCTACAGAATAAATAACTGGGCATCGTTCGATGCCCTTTTTCATTTTATAAACAATTATTCAACCATTGATAGATAAAATATCGCTAAATCATAATATTGTAATTTAATCACGCTTGTTCTATAAGGATTAAGGCTTGTTCCTAGCCCTTGCATAAAACTCCTAAAAAAATATAAGACACAGGTGGAAGTTCCAATGAATAATCCGTCCAAAGGGACCTTTTTAGGTCACCCTAAAGGGCTTTTTTTGCTCTTTAGTACCGAACTGTGGGAGAGATTCTCCTATTACGGCATGCGGGCCGTGCTCGTGCTCTATCTGACTGACATGACTGCCAACGGCGGTATGGGCTGGACTCAGGCCGATGCCCTCAAGCTCTACGGCATCTATACCGGTCTGGTTTATATCACTCCCATCATAGGTGGCTGGCTGGCAGATACTTTCCTCGGCCAACGCCGCGCCATCCTGATCGGTGCCATCTTCATGGCAGCGGGTCAGTTCACTCTGGCCCTGCCGCATGCCATGTTCCCGGATATGGTCAACAGCGTCTTTTACGCGGGTCTCGGCTTGCTGATCTTGGGTAACGGTCTGTTCAAGCCGAACATCTCCACCATGGTGGGTGACCTTTACAAGGAAGGTGACCACCGTCGTGACGGCGCCTTTACCATCTTCTACATGGGCATCAACCTGGGTTCCCTGCTGGCAGGCGTGATTTGTGGCGCCGCTGCCACTGCCTATGGCTGGCAAGCTGCCTTCGTCAGCGCCGGTATCGGCATGCTGCTCTCTCTGGTCGTACAGGCCACCATGGCGCAACGCTTCCTCGGGGACATAGGTCGTGTGCCGGCCGCCCAGCGCGCAGCCCAGCAACGTTCCAAAGAGCAGAAGGCGCCGCTGACCAAGCAGGAAGTGGATCGCATCAAGGTGATCCTGGTGCTGGGTCTGTTCACCATCATCTTCTGGGCAGGCTTCGAGCAGGCCGGTGGTCTGATGAACCTGTACGCACAGGAATATACCAACCGCATGATCGGCAGCTTCGAAGTGCCGACCGCCTGGTTCCAGTCCTTGAACCCCTTCTTCATCATCACGCTGGCCCCCATAGTCGCCGCCATCTGGATCAAGCTCGGCAACAAAGAGCCGAACTCACCGGTGAAGTTCGCCATGGGTCTGCTGTTCCTGGCCGTGGGCTTCCTGTTCATGATCGGTGCCGTGCTGGAGCAGGGTGGCGATCAGAGCGTCAAGACCTCCATGTTCTGGCTGGTCGGTGCCTACCTGTTCCACACCCTGGGTGAGCTCTGCCTCTCCCCTATCGGTCTCTCCATGGTGACCAAGCTGGCTCCGCTGCGCCTGGCCTCCCTGATGATGGGTGCCTGGTTCGGCTTCGTTGCCCTGGCCAACTATATCGCCGGCTTCGTTGGCTCCTTCGTCGGTGAATCCGGTCCCATCGCCATCTTCGGCGGCATTGCCATCGCTGCCGTGATCAGTGCCCTGATCCTGTTGACCATGGCCAACCGCCTGGTCTACTGGATGCACGGCGCCGAAGGTCCGGCCAAAGAGCCAGAAGAGCACGACAAGAAACTGCAGTCCGCCACCGTCTAACCGGTCAGGATTGTAAAAGACAAACGGGGCGCCCAGTGGGCGCCCCGTTTGTTTATGTCTGCCACAAACCAGCCTCAGTGATGGCGTACCTGCATATGGAGAGCACTGCCGCTATCGTTGTGAAACTGCAGGTCAAAGGGGTCGTGCCAGCTGCGCTTGTGCAATGGGTAGTGGCTGCTGCGCATCAGACCGAGCGGCAAACCGCCAGCTCGCATCAGCCAGTGCGGTGAGGTCAGCCCGGCATTGGCAAATACCAGCCCGTCCTCCTGATCAAACAGCAGAGCCGCCATGGCAAAGGAGTGACGCAGACCGGACTCGATAAGTTGCAGATTGAGGTAGTCGAGCAACCGATGTGGCTGGGTCAGCAGCAGGCTCTCCTTGTGCTGGAACTGGCGATAGGGGGCATTCATCAGGGAACGCACCAGGGCGCCGCAGAAAGCCGCATCCACCCCGAGGATCGGCAGCTCCATCACCAGTACCAGCAGCTTGTCATCCACCTTGAAGGTATCCGGGATAAACAGGTTGCCCATCCCCTTGAAGGTGACTTGCCAGGGACCCCACTCCTGCAGTGATGGCGGCCTCAGCCAGGCGAGCAAGCGAGTGGCTGCTTTGTCGTGATCACGAAAGAAGTCGATGTGATCCATCAGTTCCAGCTGCTGCCCATGACCATAGTTGGCCGTCAAACACTGCTCTATGCTGTGGCGCACCAGGCCATAGTCAGACATCGGCTTGATGAGATAATCACGGGCACCGGCACGCAGCGCACGCTCGACCGCCTCCATCTTGCTCTGGGCCGAGATGACGATGACGGGAATATGGGGATAGCGGGCAGAGAGGCAGGCAATGACCTCATGCCCATCCATGTTGGGCATGTTCAGATCGCACAGCACCACATCGGGGTGATAAATCGCGGCGGCAGAGAGGCCTTCAATCCCGTCTTCAGCCTGAAATACGCACGCCCCGTCATGCTCGAGATAAGTTACCAGAGAGTGGCGAAAAACGGCTTCATCCTCCACCACCAAGATCCGTAATCCGGCTTTTGACATCTTGATAAAGCTCTTATTAGTCAACTGGTTATTTAAAGAATAAGCCTAGACTAAATCGACAGAGACATGTGCACCAAGACGTCAATTTATGACAATCATTCCCATTTTTTATAGAGCGTCTCCGCATCCAGTTGTTTGATAAACGATTGGTAGTCAATTCCGGCTGCCAGCACGAATTCGGTCAGCAGGCAGCGGCACACCCGCAGCAGCTCGGCGCCCTGCCAGGGTTTCTCAAAGTAGTGATCGATACGGGCCAGATTGACGGCCGCTATGGTGTCCTTGTGGGTAGCCTGCCCGGTCAGCAGGATCTTGCGAGTATGAGGAAAGCGCCCGTCCAGCCCGATCCGGGTCAGCAGCTCTACTCCGCTCAGGCCCGGCATCACATGATCCGACACCACCAGCGCAATCTGCTCCCCGGCGGCATCCAGCTCCTCCATCAGGGTCAGACACTCCTGTGCCGATTCGCACTCTTCCACCCTGAGCCAGCTGGCCAACGGCGCTAGATCGCGGCTGATGGCGTTGAGCACCTCCCGCTGATCATCCACACATATCAGATTCATCTTGTCCATATTCCCTCGGTAATCTCACCTTGAATGCCGTCAGGCCAGGTTCGCTGACAAGCGAAATTTCGCCGCCATAGCTTGTCACTACCCGTTCGGCAATGGCCAGCCCCAGCCCCAATCCGAACGAAAGCCCGCCGCGTTTGGTGGTGACGTTGGGCTTGAAGATGCGGGGTTGCAACTCGGGCGGTATCACGGGGCCATTGTTGGCCAGGGTCACCTCGATCCACTCGCCATGGGTCCGGCAGTGGAGCCAGATCTTCGGATCTGCGGTCGCTTGCAGGGCATCCAGCGCGTTTTTCAGAATATTGGCCCATACCTGCACCAGCTCGGCCTCGTTGGCACAGAGTCGGGGATCTCCCTCCAGCACAGGTTCAACCTGAACCTGGCGCAGCGAGCTCTGCAGTAACGCCAGCGCCTGCTCAAGCGTGTCGCGCACCTTCACGCCGTGGCGACGCTCACCATCGGCGCCCCCCAACTGCTTGACTGAACGCACGATCGCCGCCGCATGGTTCACCGCTAGCTGCATGTCGTGACAATCGCGACCAAGCTGCCAGTAGTTGGCGACCCCCAGCAGATCCCGCATCCGTGCCCGGGTGGGCTGTTCGCCATTGAGGATCCGCGCCAGGAGCTTGGCCTGCTCTGGCGCCAGCCTGAACTGCTCCTCCAGCCGCCTGGCATCCCGCCTCACTTCGGCGCTGGAGCTCAGTTGTCCCGCCTCCAGTCCCTGGCGAAACAGACGAAACTCTCTGGGATAATATTGCCGCAGCATGTCGCCGAGAAAATCGACCAGACCGCTGCCATTGCGTGTCACCACCCCGATGGCGTTATTGAGCTCGTGGGCCAAGCCTGCCGCCAGCTGGCCAAGCAGACTCAGTTTTTCCGCCTCCAGCAGTCGCAGCTGGGTGCGAGTCCGCTCCAGATAGGCATGATTGACCTTGCGCTGGCGCTGGGCCAGCTCGGCCATGATGACCGGCATGAACTGATCGGCCAGCGAGCCGAACCGCTCGGGCTCGACCGGCAGGGTATTGCGATCGAGCCAGGCCAGCTCGCACGGCTCCTGCGCCACCAGCCTGCAATAACTGGCCCCCCGGGAGAAATAGCTATGCACCCCGAGGTAGTTGCCCGCCTCCACTATCATGATTGGCACTCGCTGGCGCTCGCTCTCAGCCATGATGGTGCCTTCTACCCGCCCGCTGCGCAGCAAATAGAGCCGATCATTATGCTCTCCCTGCTCCAGCAACTGCTCCCCCGCCGCCAGGGTGTGCTGGCGCAGCGGATCGCTGAAGTAGCGCAAATGAAGGGGATGGGGCTCGCTCATTGCACAAACCCTATGGCATTGAGCAGCGCTATCATGGCCAGGCAGAGCAAGAAGCCAACGCCGCCGCAACTGACCCCCACCAGCGCCATATGACGAGTATCCACATTGCCGCTGGCATGGGCCAGCGCATTGGGGGGCGTGCTGATGGGGAGCGCCATCCCGAGGCTGGCGGCAAAGGTCACGCTCAGGATCAAGCCCATGCTGCCACCGACCGAGCCGAGATCCAGCGAGGTGCCGAGAGCGGCCACCATGGGTAGCAACAGGTTGGCACAGGCAGTATTGCTCATGAAATTGGCCATCAGCAGGCAGAGCCCCGTCGCCCCTACCATGATCAGCATGGGTGGCCACTGACTGAATGGAATGGCCTGCACCAGACTGGCCGCCAATCCCGACTTCTCCAGCCCCATCCCCAGTGCAATACCGCCGGAGACCAGCCAGAGCACGTCCCAGGAGACCTTTTTCAAATCGTCCTTGGTGAGTACCTGACCTATCAGGAAGATAGCCACCGGCACCAGACCGACCGTATAGGAGTTGATGCCGTGCCAATCGCCAGTCAGCCAGAGGCCAATGGTGAGGATGAAGGTGGCATAGACCAGCAGTGCCTTGGGCGTCTTGAGAAAATGGCCCTTGATCTCGAGATCGATGCGACCCTGCTCACAGGGAAACAATCTGGTCAGCAGCAACCAGCCAACCCCCAGCATCAGCAGCACGAAGGGCACGCCAAAGCTCATCCAGGCGGCGAAACTGATGGCATCATCTCCTACCAGATACTTGAGGGCCACCGCATTGGGTGGCGTGCCGATGGGAGTGCCAATTCCCCCCAGGTTGGCCGCCACCGGGATGGCAAGGGTGAAAGCGATACGACCGGGATCCCGCGGCCCCAGCAAGGCCAGTACGGGGGTCAGAATGGAGAGCATCATGGCGGTGGTGGCGGTATTGCTCATAAACATGGAGAAGGTGGCGGTGATCCCCATCAACCCCAGCAGCACCCTGTTGGGATTCTGGCCGAACGGCCTGAGCATGACCCGCGCCAGGTTCATATCCAGCCGATACTTGGTCGCTGCGATCGCCAGAAAAAAACCACCAAGAAACAACATGATAATAGGCGAAGCGAAGGTGCTCATTATCTCCTTGTGGCTGAGCAGGGTGCCAAACTCCGCAGAAGGGGAGGCCGGCTGCCACCACTTGATCCCGCTGTCCGACACCAACAGCAACTCCAGCACAATGATCAGCACCGAAGTCGCAAAGATGGGGATCGGCTCCAGCACCCAGCAGAGGGTAGCCATCACAAAGATGGCGAGGATCCGCTGCTCTATCACCGTGAAGCCAGCCAGGCCGAAGCTGGCGGTAGGCAACATCAGGATCAGCAGGGGTGCAAAGAGGGGTAACCAGTATTTAGCGCTCAGAGGCATAGTCCATTCGCTGCGATGGGGCAGTCTGTGGGCAAGCTTGCCCCAACAGGGTGGTAAAGTCCGTGAAGGGGATCATGGTTCATGGCCATGACTACCCACCAAGTGGTACATTCAAACAAGCCATCCCCCTCTTGCCAGCCGCGAATTGTATGAGGCCCCGCCATGGGGGATAATGCCCCCCCACGCCAGCCCCTGAAGAACATCATGACACCAGCCGAATACAGCGCCCTCGCCCATCCCAGATTGTCCCATCCGGCTCGCAGCCTCTATACCTTGCAGCTGCGCAGACTGGTGCTGGAAAATCAGCTGGCCCGGCTCAACTATCCCGAGCTTGGGCGCTCATTGGCAGTGGTTGATCCAAGCGATCCCAGCGGCTTCTGTTTTCAGGTCAATGCCCGCCAGCTGACCGAGCTGTTCGACGAGTTGATGGAGGCCGGCCTGCTGCAAGTCGAGGCGCAGGCTGACAGTGAGCACTACCATCAGTGTCCGTTCCAGCTGCCGCTGCTGACCCAGAAGGTGCGCAGCCCGCTGCCGGAGCGCCCCTTCCAGATGCACCTGCAATGGCGACCGGATGAAGAGCTGCCCGCCCTCGCCCGCCTGTGCGGGATGATCGATGCCAGCTACAACGAAGAGGATCTGGGGGAGTTCATCGCCTACTGGCTGGGCCGCCCCGAGGTGTTCGACTCCCAGCATCAATGGATGCTCAAGTTCATTCGTGCCCTCAAGACCCGCCGCTACGTCCGTCGCCAACCCATGGAAGCGAAAGGCTACCAGCAGGTCACGTCAGCCCCGGCGGAGGCAGGACCGAGCAAGCGGGCACAACAGATGATCGAAGAGGCAAAACGGCTGGCCCATGGTCAGAAACTGGAACAGGCGCCACAGCAGGAGCCGGATAATGATTGATAGCGGCCCCTGCCTGCAGGCAAAATCAACCCCTTGCAAACCCATCCCTGACCCAGCAGAAGGAGCATTCCATGACTGACCCGCAAGATCCCCTGCGCCAGGAGCTGGAAGAGATTGAAGCCAAACGCCGGAAGATCGCCAAAGCCAAACAGGATCATCGTGTGCACGACACCGAGCTGAGCCAGCACGTGGGCGGCCTGCTTGAGCGCATTCGCCGTCTGCAGGCCCAGACCGGTGGCAGTCAGTACGACTACGAGACTCTGCGCAAGGAGTACGACGCCAAGGCCAACGCCGAGGTACGCGAACTGCAGAAGGCGGCTCGCCAGGAGCGGATCCAGAAGCTCATCGCCCAAGCGGATCTCAACCCGGACTGGGTATTCGAGAAGATGGATGCCACCGATCCGGCGCTGCAGTACCCCATGGAGACGGCCCGCTACTTCATCAGCGGTTTCGAGCACTGGGAGAAGAGCGGTGGCGGCTGCATGCTCATCTATGGCGATTATGGCACCGGCAAATCGACCCTGGCAGGCGCCGTGGCCCATGAACTGATCGCCCTGCACCAGAAATCGGTGATCTTTCAGCAGTGGGCCTCCATAGTGGATCGCCTCTTCTTCAACGTGATCCAGGATCAGGAGGAGCGCAATCAGTACCGCCGCGCCCTGGAAGAGGTCGACCTGCTGATCATCGACGAGGTGTCCGCCAATCGTGCCAAGATGGCGGAGAGCCAGTCCAGCTTCCTCGGCCACCTGCTACGTCGCCGGCGCAACCTCTCCAAAAGCGTCATCATCATCACCAACCACAGCCCCCAGAGCCTGCATCAGGCCATCGGTGATTTCAGCTTCGAGGCAATCAAGGCGTTCAACCCGGTGGATATCCAACTGAGCGGCCCCAGTCGTCGCCCCAACATAGGCCACTACAACGGCTGATCTCCACGCGAGCCCGTGCCAGCTGGCCGGGCTCGCAGTGCCTCCCTGCTTACCCGCCACCAAATAAAAACAACTCTCATTTACAGAGCAATGCCAACCCTCTAGGCTAACCCTTTCGCCAAAGGGAGCAGAACCATGCCAACCACACTTATCTTCGGAGCCAGCCGCGGGCTGGGCCGCGCCTTCACCCATTGTGTCTTGAGCCAGGGTCACAGAGTCGTGGCCCTGGTCCGTAACCCGGAGATGGCCGCAGAGCTGCGTACATTGGGGGTCGAGGTCGTTGAGGGTGACGCCCTCGACCAGGAGGCAGTAGCGCAAGCTTGCAGGCTGGCTGGCCACGAAGCCGGAGTGGTCTCGACCCTCGGCAGTTTCCGCCAACCGAAACCCGTCGACTATTTGGGCAATCGCCATGTGATCGACGAGATGGAACAAGCCGGGCTGACACGCTTGCTGCTGGTCACCTCGCTCGGTTGCGGCGACAGCTGGCAATCCCTGCCAGAGCGGGCGCGGGCTGCCTTCGGTCATGAGGTGCGCTTGAAGAGTCTGGCAGAGAGCTGGCTGCAAAGCAGCGCACTGAGCTGGACCATATTGCGCCCGGCGGGCTTGCAGGACGGTGACGCCACCGGACAGGCGGAACTGAGTCAGGGGAAAGAGATGCACGGCCTGGTACGACGTCAGGATGTGGCCGCACAGGGATTGCGCCTGCTTGCCGACGAGACGACACAAGGGAATATCTACGCCATCAGTGACCCCACACTGCAACGCGGTTAATCCTGCCAGCCAATTAAAAAAACGGTCAGCCTCAGCTGACCGTTTCCATATCGGGCAGGGTTCAATTGACGGCAGGCACGGACCGCTGGCGCCATGCCAGCACCCAGCAAGCGAGGCAGCCATTGAGCAATGCCAGTCCCCACAACTGCCACCAGTAGCGGGAAACCTGGTCAAAATCAGCGCCCATCTGGTTGAGACGCAAGAAACCCTCGATGGCCGGGGTACTCGGCACCCACTGGGCCAGCCAGTTGAGCGGGGTCGGGATCAGCTCCAGCGGCCAGATGAAACCTGCCAGAAAGACCAGCGGCATGGAGGAGAGCAGCACCACCTGGGTTGGCAAATCCCGCCGTGTAAACAGGGCGCCCAGCAGCACCCCCAGCCAGGTAGTCGCCAGCAGGAACGGCAGAGTGAACAACCACAGCGCGGCCGGCTCTGCGGTACGCACTATGTTGTAGTGATCGAAGCAGAAGCCGAAAAAGTAGGCCACGGGCAGCACGAAGAGCCCGCCCACCACCAGGGTTCTGGCCAGCAACAGGGCCAGCACAGGGGCACGCTGCCAATAACCATGCTCACCGCGCCCACTGCGTTGATTCTGGGTCGCCCCCAGGATCCCCGTCCCCATCAGCAACACCTGGTGCAGGATCAGCACGAACACAGCCGGCACCACATAGTTCACATAACCCATGGTGGGATTGAACACGGGCAGCACGTTGAGTGCCACGGCATTCCAGCCCATGGCGGCCTGGGGCAAGGCCTCCCCATGGCTCAGCAGCCGGGCGACCTTCACCTGCGCAGCGAGCGAGCCACCGGCCTGGGCAAGGCCCTCGGCGATGGTGCCGTAAACCAGGAAGTAGGAGGCATCACCGGCATAGCTCAGGGTGACGCTCTTGCCCTGCATCAGATCCCGATAAAAATGGCGAGGGATGTGCAGGATACCGCGGCCCTTGCCCGTCAGCAGCAGATGGCGCGCCTCATCCAGACTGGCCGCCCGCGCCACCAGTTTCACCTGGGGGGTGGCATCGGCCATGAACTCCAGCTGGCGAGAGAGCTGACTGCCATCTTCGTTGACTACCACCACTGCCTCTTCCCGCGGCAACTGGTGCAGGTAAGGTTGCGGATAGAGGAAGGAGTAGAAGAGTACCCCGCCAAACAGGGTCAGCATGATGGCCCTGTCGGCCAACAGGGTGCGCAGTTCCAGCCGCAACAGATCCCAGAAACCTAACATTGTTCCGGCTCCTTGTCGGCTGTCTGACGAGCAAGACCGGCCTGTTGCTTGTAACGACGAGCAACCAGCAACAACGGCAGTAAAAACAGCAGCAGGGCGCCGAACTGGGGCAAGGCGGCACCGAGCGGCTGACCGTAGTTGGTCTGCCCTATCTGCAGCTCCACATAGTGGGAGATGGGCAACAGATTTCGCCAGAACTGGGCAAAATCACCCATGGCACTGACCGGGAAAGTCACCCCCATAAAGGCAAATCCCGGCGCTGTATAGGCGCCCGCCAGCGACAAGGCGCGGGCCGGATCCCGGATCATCCCGTAGAAGAAGGCCCCCATGCTGACACAGGCCGCCGAGGCAAGCCCAAGACCCAGTGTCAGCACCAGCCAGCTGCCTTGCACGGGATAACCAAACGCCTTGAACAGCAGCAGGCTCCACACCAGGCCCCAAGCCCACCCAATCAATACATGAGGCAGCAAAATGCGCCAGAGGCCGAACCAGACCCCTTGAGTAGTCCAGTCCAGTCCCAATCGATCGGTGCGAGCCAGGGCATTGATCCCGTAGAGCACCACCAGGATCTGCCATACCGCAGGCAGCAGGGCGCTCAGCAGAAACTGGGCATAGCTGGAGTTGATGTTGTAAAGCGCCGTCACCTGGCTGCTGATAGGCACGGATTGCCCCACGGCGCCGGACAGTACCTTGCCATCGGCCATGGCTGCGAGCACGCCCACCTGACCATTGAGAGTGCCGACCACCTGGGCCAGCGCCGAGTTGACCAGCTTGGCAATCAGGATGAACTGGCCATTGTTGAACACTGTCACCTGGGGCTGGGTCCCCTGGCGGGCATCCCGCTCCAGATGATGAGGGATCACCACCAGGGCGTAGATCTCTCCCCCTCGCAGGGCGCGGGCCCCCTCATCGATGGAATCAAACTGACCCGTGAGGCGCAGGCCGGCGGAACCATCCAGCGAAAATGCAAGCTGGCGGGAGAGGACACTCCGATCCAGATCCACCAGACCGACCTTGAGATCCCGCGCCAACCCGGCCGAGAAGATCCAGCAGAGGATACCCATCAGCAAGAGGGGAACCCAGCTCATCAGGGCACGACCGAAGGGGTCCTGCCACAATCGCCGCCATTCATGTCTCATCAGAGTTCGACCAGCACACTCATGCCGACCCGCAGACCGTCAACCGGCTGCAAGGGGCGCGCTTCCACCTGGAAGCTCTTCATGTCGAAGCCCTGACGGGTATCGGTGGCACGCCAGGTGGCAAAATCACCCATCACGGCCACATAGGTCACCTTGAAGCGAACCGTCTGCTCACCCAGACCAGGAATGGTGGCGTCAAACTCGGTACCCAACGCAAAGCGGGGCAGCAAGTCTTCACGCACATGGAACTGGGCCCAGGCATCCCCCATGTCGAGCAGCGTCACCACTGGGAATCCCTGCGGCGCCAGCTCGCCACTGCGCAACAACACCTGTGACACTTCACCTGAGTGGGGGCTAGCGATGCGGGTATCGGCCAGATAAGCCTCCACTTCCGCCACCGAGCCTGCCGCCATATTGGCCTGCTCACGGGCCGCCACCTTGGTCTCTTCCCGTGCCCCTTCCAGGGTCATTTGATATTGCTGCCAGGCCATGCCTTCGCTGTACTTGGCCGCCTGCCAGGCAGTCCAGGCCTCATCGCGCTTTTGCAGCGGCATGACCCCATCACGGTGCAGACTGGCGATACGCTCGTAAGTCTTGCCACGCAGCTGGGCGGCCGCCTTGGCTTTTTGCCACTGATCCTTGGCTGCAGCGATTTGCTGGGCACGCGCCCCTTTCTCGGCTTCTTCGGCCATGGCCCCGGCCGCAGCCTGACCCGCCTTGGCCTGACTCAGCTTGGCCTCAATCTCGGGGCTGGCCAAAGTGAATACCAGCTGATCCTTGGCCAGCACGTCACCCTTCTTCACCAGCACCTCGTCGATCCGGCCCGCCACCTTGGAAGAAACCGAATACTGCTGCGCCTCTATCTGGCCCTGCAAGCGAACCGGTTCAGGTTGATAGGCAAGCCAGAAGCGCCAGCCCAGCCAAAGAGCGAGCAACACCAATGCCAGTGGCAACAACAGCGGCTTGCCCTGGCTCATCTTCTTCTTGATGGGGGAATGACTCATGAATTCACCTTTATTGCCTGACCATGCTGATATTGATTGAAACTGTTCATCTGACCGGAGAGTGCCAACAGGCGAGCCAGCGAAATCACGTATTGATAGGCAGCGGCGGCGCGTTGGGTCTTGACCCCCGCCAGCTGGTTACGGGCATCGACCACATCCAGCGACGTGGACAGCCCCTGACCGAATGCCTTGTCCCGCAGCAGTACGTTCTCCTCGGCCAGGGCCTGGGAAGAGGAGAGTGCCTGATACTCTTCCAGCCCCTGCGCCGCCTCGCGCCAGGTCTTCTCGACCAGCAACTCCAGATCCTGACGGGTCTTGGCCTGCAGCAGATTGACCTGCAGCTCGGCGCTCTTGGCTGCCTGCACCGTTTCAGAGCGACCATCCCGACTTACCAGCGGCATACTGACCCCGACGCCAACCAGCCAGTCAGGCGTGGTTTTAGAGGCCAGCGAGTCATCTTCATAGAGGTTGTAGTTACCGAACAGGAACAGCTCGGGAGCATATTTGCCCTTCTCAAGCTTGATCAGACCCTGCGCCTGCTCCTTCTTGGCGGCCAGCAGCTTGAGGCCGGGGTGGACCACCAGGGTCTCCTGCACGAAGGCATCCAGTTGCGGCATGCCCTCATTGATGAAAAGCTGGGTGTTGGGCTCGGCCTGCTTGAGTTTGAGCATGTGCCCCAGCGCCAGCTGAGCTATCTCCAGAGTGCGGCGGGATTTCTGGGTGTCGATGCGCGCCCTGTCATAGGCAGATTGGGCAGAGAGGCGCTCGACCTTGGCGATCTGGCCCTGGGCTTCGAGCTTCCTGGCATGATCCAGATGATGGGCCAGCCCCTGCTCTATCTCCTGCTTGGTCTGCACCACCTGCGCGGCCAGCACCACGCCGAAATAGGTCTGGGAGAGGCTCTCGAAGGTGGATTGCTGCTTGAGCACCAGCAGCTGCTGCGCTTCGCTCACCTGAGCCTGACGGATATCTTGCGCCGCATCGATACGACCACCGGTAAACAGTGGCCACAGCATCTTGACCGAACTGGTCACCACATTCTGCTTGGTCAGGGGAGTCACGAAATCACTGGCGGAGAGATTGAGCGCCTGCATGACAGGGGCCAGCACCTTGCCAAATTCGGGATGGTTGGCGATAGGATTGAGATCCATCATGTCGAGCTCCATCGGCTGATCGAGGTGGGTATAGCTGGCCCCCACATCCACCTTGGGCAGATACATGGCCTTGGCAGCCTCGCGCAGTTGCTTGGCTCTATCCACACCGGCCTGTTCTGCTGCCAATCCGTCATCCTGCTGGATAACCCGACTCCAGGCTTCGCTGAAACTGACCGTCTGTGCCTGGGCTGAGCCCAGCATGGCCCCAAGCAGGCATGGGCAGAGAGATTTGATGAACCTTGACGTCATACATCCCCAATCTGTTTGTAATGAAATTGTTTGGAGCCTTTGCTCGATTCAAGGCCGGTATAATAGCGCAAACCGGTACGGGAGGGGGACAACCAAATCGTCGAGCCACCCACTCATTTGACCCCGCAGATCCACCCCGACAATATGCCTGATTTTCAAGCACTCCTGAATTTGCAAGCCTTGGCGCGACGTTTTTTTCAGAAAAAAATGGCTGACGCTCAAATACTAACCTTTTCTCCTGACTAAAAAATGCGTAATATACGCCGCCCTAAGCCGATGGTAACCGTGGAATGCAGATAGGTCCCCACACGCTTGAAACACCCTTGATTGTGGCGCCCATGGCCGGTGTAACAGACCGACCATTTCGTGAACTTTGTTTGCGATTGGGTGCCGGCATGGCCGTTTCCGAGATGCTGCTGGCCAACCCGGATGTCTGGGATACCCAGAAAACCAGGATGAGAATGGATCACTCTGCAGAAGGTGGCTTGCGATCGGTCCAGATTGCCGGAGCCGACCCAGAGATGATGGCGTTTGCCGCCCGCTACAACGTGGAGCAGGGCGCTCAGATCGTCGACATCAACATGGGTTGTCCAGCAAAAAAAGTGAACAAGAAGTTGGCAGGTTCCGCCCTGCTGCGCCATCCCGATCTGGTCAGAGCTATCTGCCGGGCCGTAGTGGATGCAGTGGATGTGCCTGTTACCTTGAAGATCCGCACAGGATGGGATCCGGATAACCGCAATGGCGAGGAGATCGCCCGAATCGCCGAAGATTGCGGTATCGCGGCCCTCGCCGTGCATGGTCGTACCCGTGCCTGCCTCTACCGGGGTCACGCTGAGTACGACACGATTAAGGCGATTAAGCAGGCCGTATCGATTCCTGTTGTCGCCAATGGCGACATAGACAGCCCGGAGAAGGCCCGGTATGTCCTCGACTATACCGGCGTTGATGCCGTGATGATCGGCCGTGCAGCGCAAGGACGACCCTGGATTTTCCGGGAAATCCGTCATTTTCTTGAGACGGGCACCAAGCTGCCGCCTCCCGAAAGGGAAGAGGTTCGCACCCTGATGAACGAGCATGTAACCAACCTGCATCAGTTTTATGGTGCATATCTGGGAGCGCGCATTGCTCGTAAACACGTGGGCTGGTATCTGGATGAAGAAGAGACGGGCCGAGAATTCCGTAAGCACTTCAATGCCCTGGATTGTGCAGACGCACAACTAGAGGCACTCGAAGCGTATTTCGATGGATTAGGTTAACGCATAACTAAAGAGCCGACCGAATATGTTCGAACAAACCCTGACTTCTGATGCATTGGTAACAACTACTCACAATCACGCTGCCGAGCCAACCCAGCGCCCCCTGCGTGACTCTGTGCAACAGGCCCTGCGTAACTACCTGGCCCAGTTGAACGGTCAGGAAGTGATTGATCTGTACGATATGGTCCTCTCCGAAGTCGAAGCTCCCATGCTGGACGTGATCATGCAATATACCCGCGGTAACCAAACCCGCGCCGCTGTGATGATGGGCATCAACCGTGGCACCCTGCGCAAGAAACTCAAGCGCTACGGCATGAACTAAGCCAGAAAAGCTAAGATGTTGAAAATAAAGGCACTTCCATTAAAATGAAAGTGCCTTTTTAGTTTTGAACCCACATTTGAACCCACACTTACCTAGCAAGGCTTTGTGGTTGATCGCTCCGATAAGGCGACAGTAAGTCATCGCTCCTCCTCTTAATCCCTTTCAGACGAAAACCATCATAGCCCTCTGTATCTACAATTCATTTGTTCATTTCTTTAAGAGCTTCGCCTACAGTTAATACCTTCCAACCAACAGCCCTAGCCTGCTCAAGGTCTTGCTGAGCAATTGCGATCCCTCTTTTTTTATGAGGCCAAGCTATTTCCAATTCAGCTACGACGTCTTTGCCAGTGATGGATAACTCATGACTTACGTGTGGCAAATGCATGTTCTTTTTTTCGTAAAACCGTAACAAACCATCAAGCGACTGATCAGCCACATCTCTCACTTCAGCCCAACTACTAACAGTCAGCAGACCCTGCTGTTTACGCAACTTATTAATTAACACCATATCTTCATGCTTGACTCGCATATATTCATGCATCGGTTGCTTTCGATGACAATCAATGCATAAAGCTTTTAGATTGGCAAACCTGTCATCTCGCTTGTTACCATTGACATGGTGCGTGTGGAGTAAACGACGATATTCAACAAGATTTACACCACAGGATTCACAGCAAAAATTCACATCCTGACGGTAACGACTAGATACTTCACCCCAGTTCTCAGAATATCCTCCTTGCTCCACAAAATCAGCACGCTCAGGCATAGAGCTGAAAAGTGTACTGTAATCAGATAAAAACTCTGCGATATCAAATGAATTATAAACTGAGTCCTTATTTGAACCGGAGCGATACCCCTTATAATTGAGATAGGAAAGACAGTTTCTACACACTTTGAGTTCAGCTTCCCCTTTACTTGCGCCTCCATAATGGCTATCACCATAAACCTCAAACTTTCCGCTCAGATTATAAGTGGCTTTGTAACGGCTAAAACGTTGTTTTTTTCTCATCTCACCTAAAGTAGAGCAGTCAGCCACATGAAACTTTCTCCCTTCCTGCTGACCGGATAACACTTGATCAATCGAGCTTCCTTGATCAGGAATAAACAACAATACCTGACGCCCCTTGTAACTAAGGACACCGTGATCGAGATCCAAGTCCTCCAGAGTGATATCAAGGCCTGCAGTACTAGACAAACTCCTATCGGTAACAAATGCTTCGTCATTACCTGTGTCAAAACTGAAAGAAACGTTATGGTCCCCCATTTTTTTAACGCAGGCCCACAGCTCAGCAAAGCTCACCGTTAATTTCATGTATTCTGCTCCAAGATTTTTTTCATCTGGATCTCAGCGTTGGTTATTACTCTAAATGTTACACGACGAGAACGATCTCCATTTTCTTGCATTTTGTTATCGAGAACGGGACGTGATGACGATAGTCCCACTGCAGCAAAATGACGTTTAATCCAGTTTTGATATTCAGCTACATTAGGCAAACTGTAAACAAAGGCAAGTACACTTCGGGTCCTACCTTGAGATAGTTCCATGTTTAGAAAATAAGCATCTTTACCACTGGTTTGGCTATTCCACACACTACTTGTATGCCCTTCTATACGGACCTCATTGATGGAGTCAGTAAAACGACCAAGAACTTTCATGTAACGAGGGAAAAATTCTGCTAGTAAGTCCTGATATTGTCGACTTAGATCTATCTTTCCCTGAGCAAACAACACGTCAGGAGACTGAAAGGTGAAAGTGAGAGAATCAGAATCGATAACCGCATTCCAACGGGGTAGGTCTTCAGCAAACTCTTTTGTTAGCTCCTCATAAATAGCGACCTGATTTTCCTGAAAAGCGATGGCTACTTCCCTGATCTTATCTCTCTCCATGAAAGCGTTACGCATTAATGCGATCGCAATAAACAAAAACACCATCATCAATCCGGCCATCAAATCTGATACTGACAACCAGTGAGTTTCCTCTTGTTCGCTGGCTTTAGAATCTAACAAATGACTCATGCTCTACGCTCTCCCCCGGAACTGCACTACCTGGTTCATTTCGTTCACTAGTTGTTGATAATCTGTAGTGAATTTTCCTGAAATGGTTGCTAGAGCCCTACCCAATTCACTGAGTACCTGATTCAATTCACGGGCTAAGGCATCATCAAGCATTTTAACCTGCTTTTGTACAGCCTCACCGGTATCCTGAAGCGCTCGATCAGCATGTTGGCTCATACCCTTAAGTACCCTAGCATTCTCCTGCATTTGGGTTTCAACCATTTGATGCAACTGTTCACCGAACTGCTTACGCATAGTGTCGAGACCTTGCTCAACTCGGCTACGCATAGCATCTGTTTCAGTTACCAAAGATTGGCTGGCCGTCTTGTATGACTGCGTCAACTTGCTGCTATCTTCTTGCAAATCTGCGACTAACACACGCAAAATTGCATTTGTTTCACGTAAGCCATCCTCGAACATTTGGCGAGTTTCTTCACTATTTTTGGCGATCACATCAGAGCTGCCTTGTAGCGAAGCATTTACTCTTTCACTGTTAGCAACAAGCTCTTCGCCACTATGTACAATGGATTTCTGGAGGCTGGATGCGCTCTCCTGAATCCCTACAGTTACAGTATCTGTTGCCTGTTTCAGCCCTTCATTCATGGTCTGGGCGGCTGCTTTCATACCGTTAACAGTCTCGTCAATTTGCATACGAATTTCGGGTACAGCGTCTACGGCTCTGTCACGAATATCTTTAAATGCTTCGAGATGACGCTGTAGCTCCTGCAATTGATGCTGACTTACCTCCATAACCACCTTCAACTCTTGCATACTGGCAGGAATCACTCTGGACTCCTCACTAATATGGCTAACTGCCATCTCGGTCTGAGTGATAGCCTGGACTCCTAATTGGTACTGAACCATCATCTGTTCCAGCTGTTGGCGGTAGTTTTCCTGCCATTTCACCAATTCCAGCACTGCGACATTAAGTTGTTTAAAATTATCGCCAAATTGTTCAAGCAGATTATCATTGAAGTCAGATATCACTTCCTTCAACGCATTAATAACCTGTTCCGTAGCTGACTTAGACAGCATGTCAGCAAAGTCCTGTAGATTGTGCCATAGACGATCTTGAAATTGTGAAAATGCGTCTTTCTGCAGCTGCGCTAACTCCTTTAGCTGTGTCAAACCATTAACAGTTGACTCAAGGATATTAAATGTAGCTTTATGGTGATCACCAATATCAGAGCGAATTAACTTAAGTTGACTAACCAGGCTGGAATCCCCATCACCTCCAATTGCAAGTTGCAATTTTTGAATTCCTTCAGCCTGATTATTCATTACACCGTAAAGTTCAGCGATACCAATCTCATCTTCATCTATCTCACCATTGTGCTGAGATGTAAAGCGGCCACTAGCTAACAGGAGTTTATAGAAAATGGATAGGAACATACCGACCAAGCTAGTTATAAATGCTGTTTTTAAGCCAGAGAGCAAGTTACCGATACTTCCATCTATATTGCTCACATCAAATCCGAGCAAGCCACTTACAATACCCGCGAAGGTCCCTAATATACCAAGAGTTGTTAATAAAGTCGGCGTGTACTGGGTGAACTGATGCCCACGGTTTGTTTTTTTTAGCCTCAAAGAAAGTATTAACACAATAAACATAACCACAAGAAATATGTCGGTCAGTGCTTGCGAGCCTAAATAAAGCAAGGCATTTTCAATAAATGATGACAGCATAAGATTTGTTATCCCTCTTAATTTACCAATCCCCCCTCTTAACGACCGCAAACAACGTAAGACTCGTAAGCTCCATGTCTAGAGAGGGCGTAACACTTTTTAAAAATGTTCATTTCTGAAAAACGAACACCCATTTATCCTCAACACCACACCTCACACAAACTCTCAGCCTGCGCCAGTACCAGCTGGGCAGCCTCTTCCTGTTGGTCTGGCGGATACTTGTACTTGCGCAGGATGCGCTTGACCAACAGACGTAACCGGGCCCTGACGCTCTCTCGGCTACTCCAGTCAACAGTAACGCTACGGCGCAGGCTGGCAGTCAGCTCGTGGGCTATCTTGGCCAGTATCTCGTCCCCCAGCTCACGCACCGACGCCTCATTGTTGGCAAGGGCATCATAGAAGGCGAGTTCGTCATCGTTGAGGCCCAAGGCCTGCCCCCTCTTGCTCACAGCGGCGAACTTCTTGGCCATGTCGATCAGCTCCTCGATGACCTGCGCGGTCTCGATGGAGCGGTTCTGATAGCGCTGGATGACCTTGGTCAGCATCTCAGAGAACTTCTTTTCTTGGGAGAGGTTGGTCGCGAACTTCGCCTTGATCTCTCCCTCCAGCAACCGCTCCAGCAGCTCCACGGCGAGATTGCGCTCCGGCAGGTTGCGTACCTCGGCCAGAAACTCATCATCGAGCAGGCCGATGTTGGGCTTGTCGAGACCGACCGCCTCAAACACATCGACCACATCGCCCGATACCACGGCATTGCCGATGATCTGGCGAATGGCCAGGTCGCGCTCTTCGTCGGTTTTCTTCTTCTGGCTGACCTCTTTCTTGGTCAGCATCACCTTAACTGCCTGCAAGAAGGCCACCTCCTCTCGCACCGCCTTGGCCTCATCGAGAGTACAGCAGAGGGTGAATGCCTTGCTCATGGCCAGCGCGTTGTCGGCAAAGCGCTTCTTGCCATCTTCAAGGCCAAGGATGAAGTTGGCAGCCCCTGCCAGCAGCTTGTGCCCACCCGTGAGGTAGTCGCTGTAATCGAAGCCATGCAACATGGCGCGAAGTACATCCAGCTTCTCCTCCAACACAGCGTAGGCCTCGTGTGCATCGACCGTTGGGCGGCCACGACCACGGCTGGCGGTGTACTCCTTGATGGCGCTCTTGAGCTCGCTAGCGATGCCGATGTAATCGACCACCAGTCCGCCTTGCTTGTCCTTGAACACCCGGTTCACTCGCGCAATGGCTTGCATCAGGTTGTGGCCCTTCATCGGCTTGTCCACATACAGGGTGTGTACGCAGGGCGCATCGAAACCGGTAAGCCACATGTCACGCACTATGACCAGTTTGAGCGGGTCACTCGGGTCTTTGAACCGCTTCTCAAGCCGTTTCTTGACCAAGGCCGGATGAATGTGAGGCCGCAGCAACGCCTTGTCAGAGGTGCTGCCGGTCATCACGATCTTGATGGCACCCTTGTCGGGGTCAGGGTCATGCCAGTCGGGGCGAAGGGCCACGATGGCATCATATAAGTGCACGCAAATCTCGCGGCTCATGGCAACCACCATGGCCTTGCCATGCTGCGCCTGATTGCGCTCTTCGAAGTGGGCCACCAGATCGGCGGCAACCCGCTCTATTCTTGGCTTGCTGCCCACCACCTTCTCCAAGGCTGCCCACCGTGACTTAAGCTTGGCCTGCTCACTCTCTTCCTCATCCTCGGCCAGCTCATCCACTTCATCGTCGATGTGGGGAAGCTCTTCGTTATTAAGTGACAACTTGGCCAAGCGTGACTCGTAGTAGATGGCAACCGTGGCACCATCGTCCTTGGCCTGCTGCATGTCGTAGACGTGGATGTAGTCGCCAAAGACGGCGCGGGTATCTCGGTCTTCCGCCGATACCGGCGTACCGGTAAAGGCCACGAACGTCGCGTTGGGCAGCGCGTCGCGCAAGTGCTGGGCATACCCGACCTGATAGCGCGCAGCCCCTTCTGCAACCTTGCCTGGCGCTTTGAGCGAGGCGCTGAAACCGTACTGGGTTCGATGTGCTTCATCCGCGATGACCACGATGTTGGCACGGTCGCTGAGCACGGGGAACGTGTCCTCATCCTCGCCGGGCATGAACTTCTGGATGGTCGTAAACACGATGCCACCGGAGGGCCTGTTGCCAAGCTTGTCACGCAAGTCACCTCGCGTACTCACTTGCACCGGCTCCTCGCGCAGCAGATCTTGCGAGAGTGAGAAGACCCCGAACAGCTGGCCATCAAGGTCATTGCGGTCAGTGATGACGACGATGGTCGGGTTCTCCATCGCGGCGTCTCGCATCACCCGCGCCGCAAAGCAGGTCATGGTGATGCTCTTGCCACTGCCCTGGGTATGCCACACCACCCCGCCCTTGTGGCTGCCGTCTGGACGCGATGCGAGCACCACCTGCTCGATGGCCGCCCTGACTGCATGGAACTGATGGTAACCGGCGATCTTCTTGACCAACCGGCCATCATCTTCAAACAGCACGAAGAAGCGCAGGTAATCGAGCAACATGGCCGGGGTCAGAATGCCGCGCACCATGGTCTCCAGCTCACCAAACTCGCCATAGGGGTCGAGGTTGACCCCATCCACAGTGCGCCACTGCATAAAGCGTTCGGCATCCGCAGAGAGCGACCCCATCCGCGCCTCGCTACCATCTGAGGCAATCATGATCTCGTTGTACTGGAACAGGTCGGGGATCTGCTCCTTGTAGGTCTGCAGTTGGTCGAATGCCTTCCAGATGTCGGCATGCACATCGGCCGGGTTCTTGAGCTCCAGCACCACCAGCGGCAACCCGTTGACGAAGAGGATGATGTCTGGGCGTCGGGTGTGTTTGGGCCCCTTGATGGTGAACTGATTGATGGCCAACCACTCGTTGGCGGTAGGGTCCTCGAAGTCAACGAGGCGGACAAAGTCCCCCACCGTCTCGCCATCCCGCTGGTACTGGACTGGTACCCCATTCACCAGCAGGCGGTGAAACGCCCTGTTGGCCGACAGTTGCGCCGGGGTATCGAGATTGACCACCTGCGCCAGCGCGTCTTCACGCGCTACCATCGGCATAGACGGATTGAGGCGTGCTATCGCGCCTCTCAACTGGTCGAGCAACAGCACCTGATTGAAGTTCGCACGCCACGGGTTATCAGAGTCGGGGGCAACGTCGTAGCCACACACCACGCGATAGCCCACCTCGGCCAACCACCCCAGCACCTCTTGTTCCAACTGATCTTCGGTCATGCACCATCACTCATCAACAGGGAGAAACGCCCGTCAGGCGGGCTCGGTGGGTCTCAGTGGCAAGCGCAGTTCGCACGCAGAATCCGCCCCCGGCTGGCATGGCAATATCAGCCGGTGGGACGAACTGGCAGCCAAGTCAAACGGCAAGACCCACAACGTCAGGCGGGCATCATAACAAAAAGGTTCGAGTGGAACTTTGAGCTGGCTCCATGATGGATAAATCAATACCAGATGCCCATCATCTTGCTCGTTCAGGTACTTGTGGCCATAGGCAAACAGTTGGTAGAGGTCACCCTGGCTGATGCCGTACTTGCCGTCACGGTCGCCGCTATCGAGCCGCTTCCACTTCACGTCCATCACCCAACGCTTGTTGCCGTGCTGCAACAAGAGGTCCGGCTGCAACTGGAACATCTTCTTGCCTTGGTGAGAACACAGGTACTGACTCTTTACTTGCCGCTCCAACTTGGCATCGGGCAACAGCTGCTCGGGCAAACACGACTCGACGTAGCGCTCGAACAGCTTCTCCATGGGGAATAGCAAACTGATGCCCCGCCACTCGCCTGTCACAGCAATCGGCATCTGCTGGTTAAGGATCAGCTCGCACCAGGGTTTGATCGCCTGGTAGTGCGCCATCAGCCGGTCAGTGCGCCACAGTCTGAGATCCCCCTCCACATCACGGCTGGCCGGCACCTCGGCCAGCATCGTGCGCAACTCGTTGGCCAGGCGCCAGTTGGCGGCATCCTGTGTGCTCTTGGCTACCTGTTCTAATGCGAGCTTGAGCAAGCGGTTTTCCGCGCGATCGGGCAGGAATACATCATGGCGGATCTGAAAATGATGCTGTCGCCCCGGCGGCTGACGCATCTGCGCCACCACATTGAGCTGGCCGCGCAGGAAACGCTGCTCTTCCTCGATGTGTTGATAGTCGAAACGGATGCCTCGATTAAGCAGATGATCCAGCTCGTTGATAAACTGCGCCATCACCCATTCCGTAAGTGGTGCGTCAAACAACTCCAACCCAGTCACCGACGCTTGTCGCGGTTTGAGCGATAGCGCAGACTGGATCATTTGGCGCAGCAACTGGCGACTTTTACCCAGGCAATCACCCTGCTCATGATGCTTGGGCAAGATCTCCAGCCGCGTACCGCAGGGCGTTTCCAGCACGCCCACGTAGCTGTCCCACTTCAGCGAGTTGCGCCCCTCCACCTGCAGCAAGGGGGCGCCGCTACGATTGAAACTAGCGCTCAGCTCACAGAGCCAGTCGAACGCAGTTTCCGATATCTGCGCGCAGTCGAGGTTACCGGGTGCGACGGCGGCCGTGGTCAGGCGCGCATATTCACGAACGCTGACGAATGCGCTCAAGCACTCGCCTCCCCTGGTTCTTCTGCTGGCTCCTCGGTCTTGGCATTCGCGGCGATGACGCCCGCATAGGCAGATAGCCGCTTGAACGCCTTATCATTGATTCGCCAAACAGCCCCCTGCGCCGGTACGCTGATGTTGCCGAACAACGCCGCCACATCCTGTTTGTCCTGCTCCACGAAGCGGTCAAGCGCCGGCTTGCGATGATCATTCAGCACCCACTGGATGCGCTGCCAGTCCTCAAAGAAGTACTCCTGCAGAAGCGGCAGAATCTGGTTACGGAAGATCAGCTCCAGCCGAGACAGCGAGCAATCCTTTTTCAACGGCATAAAGTAGGCGTGGCCCAAGCAATGGTCCCGATCCAGCAGCACCTCTATACGCTGGTTCAGCGTTCGCAGTAACTTGCCGATGTTCAGGCCCTGCACTTCTACAGCATCCAGCAACTCCGGCCGGGGCGGCATCTCGCAGAACTCAAAGCGTCGGCGCAATGCAATATCCAGCCCTGCTAGCGAACGATCGGCAGTATTCATGGTGCCGATAAGGTAGAGGTTGTCCGGTACGCTAAAGGGGCGTTTGGAGTAAGGCAAAGTGGCGGTCAGTGCCTCGTCAGCACCAGCCCGCTTGCTTGGTTCTATCAGGGTGATCAACTCACCAAAGATTCGCGAAACATTGCCCCGGTTGATCTCATCGATGACCAACACATAGGGCTGTTTCTTAAGGGTTGATTGGGTCGTGACTACTGGTTGTTGACCATTCTCTTGCAGATACATCAGCAGATCACCCCAACTAAAGCGATCGAGTGGATAAACCGTCTTCAGTGTGAAGCGAGTGTCATCATTGAGGGGTAGAATAGATAACCCCACATCATGATAAAGCCATTTTACCGACCGCACGTGGTTGTAATGACTACGAACCATCACAGGAATCGCATCCGGTTCCTCAAAGCGATAATCACTAGTTACGACCCCGACCGCTTCAATTTGCTCAGCGGAACGGATGCAGACCAGAATGTCCCCAATAACTATTTCTTGGGCGAAACTTCTTAGGGTGCTTCGATCATTTGACCCAAGGGATTGATAATAGCTATTTGTAGACTCATCGAGGGCTTTAAGGTCACCCGTATTTCCCCAACCAATTCGAGCTTCTCCATGTTTCAAACAATAGCTTTTAGCTTCACGGGAACTCGTGCCATCGATAGAGATCTTCCAAATTCGAGGTTTGCTACGCACATCGACCGACACCGGGGTATATGAAACCCTTGCCTGATCACATATTCGTTTGAATACACCAGCCTCAACCTTGTATTCCAGTTGTGAATCTTCGCCAGTTACAGCCCTGATCCCCTCCACAAAGTCTTCATAACTGAAGCTCTGGTGGAAGGTCACAAAGTCGATACGCCCCTCCTTTACCAGCTCATCAAAGCGCGTCTTAAGCGCCTTGCGGGCCTCTGGGCTCACATCATCGTCGTGTTGTGCCAGACACTCGGGGTCGAGAATGGCCAGCGCCTTGTTGATGGTGTGATAGGTCTTGCCGGTGCCGGGCGGGCCGAAGAAAATCTGGTTCAACGGCGCGTTGGTCTTGGGCATCACCGGGTTGTCGTTTGCTTCGCTCATGGTGTCATCCTCATCATCACTCCCGCTATCGTCCTTGTCTGCCTTTGGTGGTGCCAGTCCCAACGACTCGTCATACAGGCCCAACATAAAGCCATATGGGGTCAATTCAGGTAACGACTCGCGGGCCAAGTCGTAATAACGCATCAGGCGCTGCATACGCGCCATCGGCTGGTGCTTGGCGGGGATATCCTCCTTCGGCCACCCCAACACCGTCAGAAAGTGCCCAAGGTGCTCACACGACGAGATGGGCAGCATCCGCTTGGGGTGATAGCAGGTAACCAGCCGCAGCTTGCGGCCGTGCCCCATGGTGACACGCGGCTCGACCCCGGCCTGCTTGTAAAGTGCCTCGTCATTATCAATCCAGCTCAGGTCACCATCAGGGTCGGCGGCGGCTACGCAGTGCTGCACCTTGAGGGTGTAACGCAGCGCCCCTTCATCACCCAACTCGGCCAAGCGCTGGTGTTTGTAGACGGCGCCATCTTTCTGGAAGTAGAGCAGGTGACCACGGGAAGTACCGGGCATATAGCGGGCCAGCACGGGTTGCAGACCACGCTCAATCCACCAACAGAACGAGTTGCCATCCCCCTTGCCTACGCAGTACTCCTCAAGGGTCAAGTTAGGCAACGAGTCGAGCGGGAACTGCTCGATAAACTTGCAATAGAGATCGCTCTGTTCACTATCGAAACGGGCTCTGTCGCCCATCGTCTTGAGCAATGCCAACAGGCGCGGGAAGTGTTCATTGGTAAAGGCAGTGGCGTTTACAACAGCGGCCGTCATACAGCGAGGTCCTTGAGTTGTTGTTCGGCATCCGGCAAGCGCAGTTGGCCAGAGATCAGACGGGGTAGCAGGGTATCGCGCAAGGTTGTCAGGGTCTCTGCTTGTTTGGCATTAGCAAGCGCTCGTTGATGCAACACCATCGCCTTGCTCTCAAACTCACGTACTAGCGCTTTAGACGGCAGTAAGTACTTCAAAGAATGAATGTGGTTCCGATTGAGCGTCGGAACTGCGGACCCTGCATTGAAAGAGGAAAAATCCAACATTCTCAACAACTCGTATGCATAGCAAGGTGTGGCATGTTTGAACTCTTTGACCCAAAGCGTGGTATTGAGTGGCCAGTAATCCTCAAGTGTCAAAAAGACTTTGCCAAGGACACCGGAGCGACCGGTTATTACACCCGGCCCCTTCGCCATGGCCACATTGTGTGTGCCATTAGGGCCACTTGCAGCAATCAAGGGATATGCTCCCGGCGTTCTTGCTGACGCGGGTAAATCAAATCCACGCTGAAGTACCAACAAGTCCTGCAACTCGCCAATAGCCCACCCCTTCGGCACCAAGCCGAGAGCGGACTCTTCGAAGCTGTCGGGGAACAGGGCCGCGACCTCGGGGGTCAGACCTGCCGGTTGTTTGCCACGAGCACGGGCATGGACCGGGTCGAAGTCGACAAACCACGACTTGAACAGCGCCTGCGCGATGGCTTCCAACGTGGTGTTGGTCTCTCGCAGCAAAGTGATACGTTCGTTAAGCGCAGCAACGATTTCCCCAACTTTGGCTCTCACGTACGCAGGGGGGAGCCTGAACTCGAAATCGAGTATTTGCTTTGCGCTGATATGCGGAACTGCAGTTCCGGTCGTCACATTCTGAATGTACGATTCAAATTCAGGAGTCGACAATAATGCGAACAAGAAGCTGCAATCTTCTCTTGAGGCAGGCCGGATCCGAGCAACCCGTTGTACTAGGTAACTGGGCGTATCTGCAGCTTGCACTTGAGCAACTTTCAGGCCAGCCGGAATCCACGGGCGATCCATCGCCAGAACAACATCTCCAGGCTCAAGCGCATACCGTTCAAGGCCAACAGCATTTTCACGAGACCATCGCTTTACCCCATCCCACCGAACTCTACCTGGCGCAATGTTATCTCCACGAAGCAAACGAACATCGTCTTGGCCATCAGAATAACCAGTACTCTTGAATGCAAAACCTGCGAGCAAGTCAACAAAGTCACGTAGTGGTATCAGCGGCCATTCAGAACACATATCCCAGCCCCCCCAGCTTCTGTTTGATCAACTGGTCCAACTCGGCTCCCTTGCTCATCTGGCCACCTAGTTGCTTGGTCAAGCGAGCCATCTTGTCGGCAAAGGCCTCATCGTCCTCCTCCACCTCTTCGGCCCCTACATAGCGGCCAGGGGTCAACACATGGCCGTGTTCGGCGATCTCCGCCAGGGTTACGCTGCGGCAGAATCCCGCTACATCCTCGTAAGGCTGCTTGCACTCCCCGTCCCCTTTCCACGCGTGGAAGGTATCGGCGATACGGGCAATCGCGCGCTCATCGAGTTCGCACTGCACCCGGCTGATCATGGTGCCCAGCTTGCGGGCATCGATAAACAACACCTCACCTTGGCGGTGGGTCTTGTTCTTGGCGAGGAACCAAAGGCAGGCAGGGATCTGGGTGTTGATGAAGAGCTGACCCGGCAAGGCCACCATGCACTCAACCACGTCAGCCTCCACCATCGCACGGCGAATGTCGCCCTCGCTGTTTTGGCTCGAGCTCATGGAGCCATTGGCCAGCACGATACCGGCACGACCATTGGGCTTGAGGTGGTAGAGCATGTGCTGCAGCCACGCATAGTTGGCGTTGCCCGCAGGCGGCGTACCGTAGACCCAGCGCGGATCCCCCTCGAGGCTGCCATGCCACCAGTCGCTGATATTGAACGGCGGGTTGGCCAGCACGAAGTCTGCACGCAAGTCGGGGTGCTGGTTGCGGGTGAAGGTGTCACCGTTTTCGCGCCCGAGATTGTAGTCCATCCCCTGGATGGCGAGGTTCATGGCCGCCAGCCGCCAAGTGGTCGGGTTCGACTCCTGACCGTAGATGGAGACATCACCCAGCTTGCCGCCATGGGCTTCGATAAACCTCTCCGACTGCACGAACATGCCACCTGAACCGCAGCAGGGGTCGTAGACCTGACCATGATGGGGAGCAAGTACTGCCACCAGTGTCTTGACGATGCTGGCTGGCGTGTAGAACTGGCCCCCCTTCTTGCCCTCGGCACTGGCAAACTCGCCAAGGAAGTACTCGTAGACCTGCCCCAGGATGTCGCGTGCTTCACCGACATCACTGCCAAAGCCAATCTTGGAAACCAGATCCACCAGCTCGCCGAGCTTGCCATCGGGCAACTGGGCTCGGGCGTAGCGCTTGTCGAGGATACCCTTGAGGCGCGGGTTCTCCTGCTCGATCAGGGTCAGCGCATCGTCAATGCGCTTGCCGATATCGGCCTGCTTGGCATGGGCCCGCAGCCCCTCCCAACGCGCGCCTTCCGGTACCCAGAAGGCGTTCACCTCACGGTAGTAATCACGGTCTTCTAGCTCCTCGGCCAGCAGCTCATCGTCACAGTCGTAGAGGAAGTACTCGTCGCTCTCATCGGCAAAGCGGCGGGTCAGCTCGGCGCGACGGGCGGCGAAGGAGTCTGAGATGTACTTGAGGAAGATAAGGCCCAGCACGATGTGCTTGTACTCGGCGGCGTCCATGTCGGCACGCAGCTTGTCTGCGGCAGCCCACAGGGTCTTCTTCAGCCCCTCGATACCGGTAACTTGCGGCTCATCCTTGGCCTGCTTGCCCTTGCCACTGGCCTTCGCTTTGCGTGGTGCAGCCACGGCGGCTTCACCTTCCAACACCCGGAGCACAGCACCGCCCCGCCCGCGCCCCTTGCGCAGTACGCCCTGTTCCAGCAGGGTCTCGCGTGCGGCGGTAAATACCTCATCGGTCAGGTCGCTGAATTGGGCTTTCAAGGTTTCCATCAAGGCTTGGTTACCGATACTGCTGCCATCTTCAGGAACGGCGGCCAGCAGCGCCTGGCTGAGCTCGTTGGGGTCGGTCATGGGGTTCTCCGGTTATGCGTGTTGCCATCACAACCCACCTGCGCGAAAGCCAAGGTGAGGATGCGGGCCAAGTTGTCAGACTGACGGTGCGGCACATGCCGCGCCTTGCGGGCGCAGCAGGGACCTATCCAGGGTGGTGGGTCAACAGAAGGCGATGCAGCCAAGGTGATGCATCGGCGAGAAAAAGTCCGGCCCGTCAGTCGTCTATCCATTATCTGGCGGGCAGTTTATACAAATGAACCCCGCAGCACTATGCGTAATGTCACGCGTAATGGCGATCACGAAGCATCGTTGTTATTGCAGAGATGAGATGATCAACGCCTCAGGTTGAAAGGCGAAAAAACAAAGGGAAGGCCACTAATTGGCCTTCCCCACGACCAATCCCATTAATCACGGATGAGTAGGTGCCAAATTGTTACCACAAGCGGATTGGTGGTCACGCCTCGCGCTCATGATTGGCGTCCATGCTGGTCGCTGGGTAAATGGCTAAGTAGACATAGCCGTGGCTGCCAAGGGTATCGGCTTCGCAAGTAAAGCCGCCGTGCTGGATAGTGATGCAGTGCTGATGTTGGGCGTCCAGCACACCGGCCAGCAGCTTGGCTTCCAGTTCCTTGATGATGGTAGGTAAGGCAGCCTCCAGCCGGTCTATAGCCTCCTCCTGCCATTCGCCTACCAGTGAGGCCCGATCTGACAGAAAGTGCAGGCGATGATGCTCTTGAATGAGACGAGCCCCAAAGCGCGGCGTCAAGTTATGGGGCAAACCCCACTGCGCAAAAATCCGGGTGGGGTGGTCTGGCGCTGCGGGTTGTTGGTCCTGGGTGTGGATGGTTGTCGTGGTCATGATTAGCGATACCTCAATTGGGTGTGGATGATTGTGCCGGGCACATTGTGGCGCTGGCGCAGTCTGTTCAGATGCTCCGGGAGTTCTGTCAGACTGGCCAGTCGCCCCCGGTAGAGCCGGGAGAGATTGACGTAATCGGGATGGCTCACGGTGATGGTTACCTGATGCCCTGGCTGCCAGCGGCCAAACAGGAGGGCTTTGGCCTCTTTTATGGTTGTGATGCCGGGAGCGGGTAGTGTCTGGCGGTTGCGCAGATGTAGTTTGTTGAGCTCGGGAGCATAGCGATGCACTTCGAGTCCGGCGATAAGACGGGTCATGTTCGGTGATTCCAATGATGCAAAGGGCCAGCCTGAGAGGGCTGGCCCTTTATGTTGTTTGTTGATGAGCGATGGGATGGTCGCGGTGGCTAGCCGTTGTAAAACAGGATGTAGTTCACTCCGGCCAGTTCAGCGGCAGTGAGCAAGGGTTGCAGTGTTGGCGGGATGGTATCGAGTTCCATGGCCAGGTTCAGAGTGTACTCATAGGCGGAGTCATCCTTCACACCGACATGTTCATGGGAGGCCATACGCTTGACCCATTGCCATTCAGGCACCTGGTCTGTGTCATCGTAATCGCCGATGATGGAACTCATGGCGACATCCAGCATCTGCATCACCGAATGGCCAGCCTGTAGGTAGGGTGTTGGTCATTGCATCGTTCCTTGTTGTCTGGGCTGTGCGTTACATCTGATTGATAACCGGCTTGCAATTGAGACGGTCCAGCAGATGCAGCGAGCCGTACTGGGCTACCAGTCGGTCTATGGCCATCTGGGCGCAGGCCGTTCTGCTGGGCTTATTCTCGGGGATTGCGTAACGAGCTGTGAGCCAGCCACCGAGCAGTGCAGTTCGGTAGCCACTCGGGATATGGGTGAGTGACGTTCCTATACCCCTCCCATGAATGAGGAACGGCACGGTCTGCCCACCGATGTTGATATCCATCCGCTGACCCTTGATCTCAAAGGTGGTGAGCTCGCCAGTTTGTGGATGTTTGCCAGGCACCTTGATGGTGATGTTCTTAGCCATTTCACACCTCCGGTTTGGCTTCAAAGTGGTGGGTCACAACGCCTGCTTCCGGGTCGATGCTGATAAACGCCGGGGCTTGCGGGTGGTACTGATAGAGCCGCGTCAGCTCGGCACGAAAAGTCTCGACGTTCGGCGCAATCACATGGCTGGTGTCCCCCTCGGCGTAGGTAAAGGTCTCCAACTTCTCTGTGTGAATCCAGATGCCGAAATACCATGCATCTTCCTCGGTGTCGTACTGCTGCCAGCCCTGGGCCAGCAGTGTTCGGTCGTAGTAGTAGCGGTCTGCCTGATGGCTACCCCGGTCGATGCGGCAACCTGTCACTGTGAGATCGAGTTGGATACGCCCCGCCTTGTGGGCTCTCTTGACCCGACGCAGCAGCTTGAGCGCCTTGGCTCGGCTGCGACTATTGCCGAGCGGGTGTGGTTGTGTGGCCCGCAATGCGAAGTGGGTCATTATCTTCGGCGCGGTGTTGTGGTTGAGCTGACCGATGGCTGTGGTTATCTGCCGAGCGGTCAGGGTTTTGTAATCACGCAGGTCGTGCATGGGTGGGTTCCTTAAAATGCAAAAAGCCCCTCGGTGTGAGGGGCTGTATGGGGTCTTGTGTGTGCTGGTGGCCGTGGCTCAGGTGTGACTACTCCAATCCGGCTCGTCATTACTACCGTGGTTGACGTAGGCCCCGACAATTACCCGTTGCCACTCGCCGACCGGCTGACCCGCTGCATTACAGGCACAGCGAAAGCGGGCGAAGTTAATCTCACGCGGCAGGTGCTCACGCATATCTCGTGGACTGACAAAAAGCGTGGTCTTGTGCAGCACTGGGTTGGGCGCGACCAGTGGACCGCCAATACGCCTTCCTTCCACATCGTGGGCATAGGCAAAGCCCGGTAGCATTAACTGCTGACTGATGAGCTTGGTGAGTGTTGGATAGGCACACATTGCCTCCGCCACGGCGGCCTGGCTAAAGCTGTCGTTGAACTCAATCATTGGTGTTTCTCCCTTTCTGCAGGTGCACGGTAAGCCGCTGCCAACAGCGCAAACTGCTCGACCAGGTAACTGATGCTGATGCCAAGCTCATCGCTGACCCCATCCCCTAGACGGTGATGCAGGTGTGCCATGTCATCAGAGATGCGTTGGGCCAGGTGGGCCGTTGAGCTCGGTGCTGAACTCGTTATGGTCAGGGTGATGGCGAGATCCATCACATCTCTCCCCAGGGGGCTTGCTCCCACAGTGACAGCCGGGTCAGCACGTCTTGCGCCAGCGCTTGCTGTAACTGCTGCATTACCTTGACCAACCGAGGGGCCTGCTCAGGGCTCCCGCTCCACTCGCTCGACTGGTACAGGGCGCAGCAGGTGAATTTGTACAGAGCCACCAGCTCGCTATCGGGTGGTAGCGCCTGGTGGTAATGGTGGGCTGGTTTAAGTGGGCTCATCTTGGTAGAGCGGTGCTGGTGTGGTCCCTTGTGCTCTTGCTGACGCCCCAGCTGATAGCGATGCCAGACCGCCCGCCGATTGGCGAGCATCATCAGCCTAACCAGCCGGTCAACCCGCCACGTCCAGGTACTGGTCGTATCTGCTGGCGGGAACCACCAGAGGGTGCGCAGCAACTCAAGGGTGTAATGAGGTGGCGTTGAGGCATTGCAAAAACGGTGCAACTGTACGGCAAAGGCCAGGTAGTCCTGGCGATCGATCATGAAGGCTGACATGGTGATGGTTCCTTGAAATGCAAAAGGCCACCTGCAGTGAGGTGGCCCTGTGGGTGATGTCGGGATATCCGGATCTCGGTGTTGAGCCAGATGATCCGGGTTTGGGGATGTTGGCGTTATTCATACGCCTGCTCTGCGTCTGGGTGAGCAGCATCGAACAAGATGGCGTAGAGCGCACAATCAATGCCGTTGACGGCGTCGTGGTGCGGGTAATAGGGCGGTGCGTCTCGGGAGCGCTCGAAGTAGTCGCCAAAGCAACTGAGGCACTCGCGGATCTCGATGGTGGATCCCCGCAGCAAGGTCTCTTCAAACTGCTTGGCATAACCCTCGTCGTCACGGGCCTTGGTGACGGCCTTTTCCAGCAACGTCAGCGCATCCTCGTTGCAGGCGGTTGTCAGGCCATGGCGTAGCTTCCCGAGGGTTTCTTCAAGGGAATAGGGGTTAGGTAATCGCATCGCGCTTGTCCCTTCTTGGATGTGTTAATGGCGCAACTGATGGAGCAGCGCATCGATAGCGTCGATGCAGTCAGCCTGGGTGAGCAGGTAGCCGTTAGGCAGGTGAGCCACGATGGTGGGCTCTGCCTGCATCTCGACGTTGTCTGCCACCCAACAGCGCAACTCGATGAGGATATCGAGGGCGGTGAGGTGTGATTTGCCTAGGGGAAGGTTCATAGCAGACCTCGCTCAGCCAGCGAGACTACGCCCTCGGCGCCAACTACCAGATGGTCAAGCAATCGCACATCGACCAGCGCCAAGGCCTCCTTGAGGGCCTGGGTAAAGACCCGGTCTGAGTGGCTAGGTTCGGGGTCGCCGCTGGGGTGATTGTGCACTGCGATGATGGCCCCACAGTTGAGTAACAAGGCCCGCTTGACCACTTCCCGTGGGTAGATGCTGGCGCTATCGAGAGTGCCGCGAAACAGCTCCTCAAAGGCCAGTACACGATGTTGGGAGTCGAGGAACAGTGCCCCAAACACTTCGTGCTCCCGGTCCTGTAGCAAGGTTTGCAGTCGCTCGGCGGCCTCTGTGGTACTGGTGATGGCAGTGCCTTTTGCTAGGCGTTTGCGAGCGATTTGGTTAGCGATGCGCAGCAGGTCTTGCTCGGTCACAGGCTCCGTGACGACATAGGTGCCGGGGCATTCCCCAGCCTTGAGTTTGTGGTAACGCATAGTGGTCTCCAGAAAAAGAAAGACCCCGGCAGCGCGAGGCATGCAGGGGTCAGATGCAGAGGTGTTGTAGGTTCAATTTGAGGGTAGTTCAGTTGACCGTGGTGGTGGGGCCTGCTGTAGCTGTGGGTTCCCGCTTCACCGGCATCAGCGATCCGGGGACCAGCACGGTGAGCTGGATAGCCAGCGCAATGCTTAGCCGTTTGGCCCTATGGTGCCGTAGTCTGCCACCCAGGTGGCCAGTGCCAGTCCGCAGGCATCTACTGCTCGCAGATAGACGCTGTAGCCTTGTACGGTCAGGCCGCTGTCACGCACCACCTGCGTCTCACCCTCCCGATTGATGGCTTCAAGTTCAACGGTTATCGGCTGTTTGGGCATCTGGCGCCTCCTCTTGGGGTAAAGGGTCACTCTCCACGTGATAGCGGTGATGGATGCAGGTACGCTGCAGGTCACTCAGAAAGCTCCCCAGTACACGGGGCTGTTCGGTGAGCGGGACAGGCCCTGCCTGGCAGCGCCAGAAACACCGACGCTTGGGGTCAACGCAAAGCTCATCCACCAGCTGGCTCATGGTGTGCCAGTCCTCGGCATTAGTAATGGAGAGCAGTTGCCACTGCACGCCAGACCAACGCACTTGCAGGGTAACGGTGCGGGCATGTGGGCTATCGGGGGTCAGGTGCAGCAACCAGCGCTCGCCTTGGCGAGTTGGCTGCAGCTTGGCTTTGGCCGCGACCAGCCCCAGCCACTGGCGTGAGGTGTGGGAGAGCGGCAGTTCGTTAGTCATCACACACCTCCTACTCCCCGCTGACCGTGACGGTGAAATACCCCAACCGGGCGTAGCTCATGAAATTGCTCTGCCACAGGGCGAACAGTTCCCGTGCTTCTATGCTGGGCAGTGGTCCCCAGCCCTGCAGATAGTGCTCGTCGCTGGAGAGGTTGAAGTCGAGCTCCTTGCAGAGCTCAGCATCTTGGCCGAGCCCCTGGTAGCTGAAATCGGTGATGTAATCGAAGACCCAGCCGTGTAATCCCCGAATAAGCCGCAGCTCTACCGGATGGACGCCACCTGTTTCGGCACTGTAGCCGGGGCTGCGAAAGTTGAAGGTCAGGGTCGAGAGGTGGGTAAGGTCGAGCCGTTGTTCCCGCACGACGTTGCGCAGCAAGTCAGGTAGTTCAGGTGAAATCGACAGGGCCATCCCTGCCAGGTGAAATGGCATGGTCATCATGGTGTGTCCTTTTTGTATCGAATGTGAGAACCGTTAATCCCTGAGCCAACGCCAGGCGCGGTAGAGGCCATAAGTGGCGGCGAGGGAAAGTGTGATGGGAACAGCAGTGGTGCTCAGCAGCGAACCCGCTGTTGCTGTGAGCACTGTGCGCGTTGACGTACTTAGCATGGTGCTGGTGGCCAGCCCTGCGAGTGCTGAGGTGGTGGACTGACTCGCCACGGTGCGCAGAGCCTGATGTGCGACATAGCCAGTGGCGATGAGCTGGTTAATCTGCCTGCTGTAGTGAAAGCCCTCGATACACCAGAGCACGAAGTGTTCGCAGTTGTTAAAGAGCGTGCTGTAGTGCGTCTCCCCGAGGCGAGAATAGGCACGGTCGATACTCTCCTCCCGGTTGTAGGCACGAGCCTCATGGTGTTGGATGAAGTAATCGTGCGCTTGGCAAAACTCAGCCAGGGAGGTGATGGTTATCTGGCCGGACAGTTCACCGGCACTGAAGCCCAGGTAATGGATGACCTGATGGTCTCCCAAATAGAGACCGTGGTGCTGGTAGCCGGTACGGGGGGACACGAGGTGGTCCCCAGGTTGTGGTAATGGCATGGACAGTTCCTTAAACGAGATGCGGCATAAACACACAGGGCACCCGAAGGTGCCCTGATGGTGGTGAGTATGTGGTGGCTGGTGGTCAGGATTGTTTGCGCAGCGTCAGGCTGCTGGCATCCCATACCCAGCGTGCGCTGGGATTGCCGGGTAGATTGAGGGTAAAGCCGTTGGTGTCGGGGCTCAGCTTGCCCTGGTCGCTGCACGTCCCAAACTCGGTTGATATCATGGTGGGTGAATCTTGTCTGGCCACAACCAACTGGTAGAGCACCGGGCAGCCCACTCCCCCACTGAACAGCTCAATCAGCCCGACCTGACCACCCTGTATCGCAAACTGGTGGGCCACATCAACACCGGCATAACTGTCGTGATGAGTCAGTAGCTCACCATTGAGCAGCACATCGAAGTTCACCTCATCATTTTTGCGCACCGTAAATCCAGCTGATGCTTTCGCCAGCTTGGGCTGAAAATAGACGCTGCCATCGGTGAAGGTCACCATGGCCCCTTCAAGCGACACCTGTGTCCCCACCAGGTCAAGCAAGGCGGCGTAAGCCTCATCATCGGTCCATATTTCAACATCCCCTTGTCCAGGCACCTCGACCCAGTACTTCATGCTGGCGTAGCCGAGCTTTCCGCTCAGGGTGGCAGGCACCTTTGTCTCAATCTCCAGGGCACCATCAGCAGCGAAGGTTGCCATCGAACAACTGAGCAGCAGCCCCAGCGTGGCTGCTCGTAGTGTCCGGGTGAACAGTGTCGTCATGTGCCTCTCCATCAGTCTTTACTAATAAGCCAGTACAGCAGTCCGGCCAGTATGGGGTCGATAATTAACCCGAGAATGAACCAGCCCCAAAAAGAGCGACCGTTACCGGCGGCAACAAAGCCCAGCAGTAACGCCAGCCCTACCCACAGCAGAATTAATGGCATGGGACTGCTCCTATTGGAATGTGTAAGCCGCTTCACCCTGGTCGGTGAACACGGTAGCTTCGAGCAAGTTGCAGGTGCCCGGAATAAGGGAGAACTGGGTACGCTGGCTGTATTTGAGTGATACCGGGAACGTGCGGTGTACCCCGTAGGGTCCTACCGCCACACACTTTCCTCGGTTGATGAGGATTTTCTTGATGGTGACCGCATCATTGAGGGACGTGACCTGTAACTGGGGGCGGCCCAGTGAGTTGTAGAACAGGTCGAGTTTGAATTCTGGCGGTGACGCCTTGGTGCCGTCAGAGGCACTGGTATAGATAACCGCTGAGGCAGCAAGGACTGCGGCAGCGATAAGGTAGCGTTTCATGCGTGATCTCCTGTAACATGAAAAGGACAAAAGGGTGCCTGACCGATGAGGCAGGCCTCTCGGATAAGCGGGGTCATACAGGTAATGTCAGCGAGCGCGCTGGCAGTTAGCCAAGCGCCACTGAAGAAAGTGGGCTGGGATTTATGTCGTGTAGAAGACTCTCCTTTCCAATATCAATCTATATATTCAAACAAACTCAACCTCTGGCGCCCAGTCTCAACTCAAATTGCCCTTAATGTCAACGAGTCCATGGTCAAGCATACGTGCTGACTGGAGGACTTATGACAGACGTCAACTTTGAAGAACTGGCCAAGAGCGTCGGTAAAGCGATTGGACGCCAACGCCAACAAGCGGGGCTGACCCAGGATCAAGTCGCAGAGCACCTGGATATCGGGATGGAAGCTGTCTCCCGAATGGAGCGGGGAAAAGTGGTGCCAACCGTGGTGCGGTTGGCAGAGCTCGCCCAGCTGTTTGAGTGTGAGCTGGCAGACTTCCTGCGTGAAACCAGCAACCGCCCTACCGAACAAGGCATTGTGCTCAGCCAGCAGTTAGCCAAACTCAAGGCTGCCGACAGAGAACTGGTGCTGGAGGTGGTTGATAAGCTGGTGGCGCGACTGGCGCCTTAATCCCTTGTCGTGGGCATCAGTGACTTACTGACACCCGATGCCAAGGCCGATGACTTGGGAGGCCGCAATGGCGCTCCCAAGCAGGTTCACAGCGATGTCTGTTTACTCTCCCCTGATAATATCTATCTGAGATCTTTTTTAATCGAACTAGATCAGCACCGGCAACCCTGAATGGCGAATGCGTGAGCTACCCCGACGATTACTCGGTACGGTGGATCCTTGGCCTGCCACCGCGCCCACGCTGTGTCGGTAGCTGCATCCTGCCGATGCTATTACGGCGCTCCTGCATCATCGCCAGTAGCAGCGGATCATGCTCAAGCAAGTAACTCAGCGCATAGTCCTGCAGGCACTGCCGCTTGCGTGCATCGTCATAGGTCACCATCCCTATCCCATCAGTCTTCCATTGCTGGTATTCATTTCTGCGAGCATTACAGTTGAAATAGGTTCGGGGCTCACGGCTGAGCGATTTCCACAGCTCACCGAGCTGCTTTCCAAGACGAATATCATTGCGAAGCTTGGCGCCATTGAAGATAAACATCAGATGATGGTGATAGCCTCGGCCTTTGCCGTACTCCATCCGCCAGATGAATCCAATCAGATGCGGAAACTCTCGCTTTACGTGGCGCAAGTAAGTCTCTCTATCAGAGATGGCCTCCTCTAATGATTTCTCTGCACTGATAGATTGAGCGTAGTGAATATCTACTCTGACAAAGAGCAACTTGGCATGCATGTCAAATAAGTCGTTCATGTAGTGACGATATGTCTGCGTATTACGCGCCTCATCGCGCCTGAGATTACACAGGCGCTTATTGTGCTGGGGTGAGTGCAGCTTGTCCATAAACTCACGTAGAACGCCATCTAGCTCATTAGCCAATTCCTCTCTCTCCGATAGACACAAGTCGTGGTCAAATATATCTAAATCACGAAAAGGGTAGAGATGCTCCAAGAGCAACTCAACTGAGGGGTGTGCAGAAATAGGTGCTCTATGCTCGCGATAGTGTTCAGTCACGGTATCCATGATGCGCTGAAACTTTCTAGCTAATTTATTGTAGGTGCCATCTTGCTTAATGAGAATGTATGGCGGAGTGGACTTATTCAGGGTGTCGATGAAGGGTAGTATATCGATAAGCATATGTGTTTCTCTATAGTCAGTATCCAGGTCTATTGGGAGACCTGGCTATGTAGGGTGATGGTAATATTGGGGTGTGTTTTAAATGGATAATGAGCAGTGCAAATTAAATAACATTAATACCCAAACGGAATGTCTGGATGACCAGGCATTTACGGGGTGTTTTTGTCATTCGCTATATATAGAGGGCATGGCAACAAAAGAGAGGTCGCGGCCATTTATTGCCAGTAAGAATTGATGTCTACTTATGGAGCGGATTAGAGGGAAATAAATTAGATGGGGCGCCGAGTTGCTATGTTGGCCAACCACGCGTCAACCTCATGCTCTAACCAACCGACAGCGGATAAACCCAGCTTGATGGGTTTGGGGAAGCCACTGTCATAGCGTGGCGACTTTGGGTTGAAGCGGTCGTATATGGTAGAACGCGCCATACCGACTTTGCTGATGAGGTCTTTAATGCGCAGGACTTTGATGGGGTTACTCATGGTGTGTACTCCTGATGATGTGGGTGTTCTTCATCAGAAGGACAGCGTAGTAATTTTTTAGCTATGTGAGCCCGTATGGGGTATGTGGAGCCATTGCAAGTAAAGGGGGGGTTGGCATCGTAAGGGCTGTGGATTCGGAAGAGGGGTATTGGGGGGGAGAGGCTTTAAGCGACTGACATATGTGCTACATCCAACCCAGCTAGAGTTGTGCACATAGCGCAGCAATCACACCAATACATACCCCTAGAATTCCCTCAATTATGGAATTTATATATAAATAAGAGTCATTTACATTAAACTATTTTGTTGACTTCTGGTCGCCTATCGTGTAGTGAACCCCATATTTCTACAATCAGAGGAAAGTATGAATAATTATAAATGGGATGGCAGAGAAGTGTTTTTTCTTTATAACCTCTGTGTTGTTAATGAATTTAATTTAGAGTTTTTTCGGTGTATTGATACCACTAGAAAAACACTAATGTGCATGAGTATAGAGTTAGATAACACTATTTCTGGCATTGTTGAAAACCAAGGCGGACTAAAGGCCGCATTTAAAAATCTACTCGATTCTCTACTAATTGATTGCAGTGATGGTTCACTGGATGCACCGAATGGTGTTGTGAGGTACATGTTAACGATATACAGCAGGGCTACGATCGATGGTAAGGTGATGGACTTACTCCACCAAGAAAAAAGAGCAAGACTCTATACATTTGCTTCTTTGACTCTCGCTCGTGATGATGGATTGCAGCGTTTAGGCTTATTTGGTGGTGCATTTTTCAAGGATGCACAGCATGGTTCATTTAATTATGAAGTGGAAAGTCGCCTGTCCAAAGCAGACTACGCAAAATACATTGAACGCTGTGCTGACATGGGGGTGTGCAACAAAAATACTTTTCTATCTCACCTGGAAAATTGGGAAGAGATCCGGCGGGACTTTAGAATGGTAAGGTGGGTCATTCGCAACGAAGATCAAATTGAATTGGCGTGGGGTTATTTAATTAGAGCATATCTTGGGGGGATTGATCCTGGTTGGGTCATCTATGATGGTAAGTCTGCGAAAAAAATTAAAGAACAGTATACTGATGCATTGGTGGTCTTCTACGATTTACTGGCAAACAAAATAACAAAAGATGCTTTAATGAAGGCCATCTCTAATGTGTGTGCCAAAAAGCGACATAGGGAAAAGAACAAAAAAACAACGCTATTGCATTATCCATTGTGTCGCCAGGCAGAGGAGATGTTAGAAATTTTAGCTAAAGTTGACAATAAAGAGCAATACAGAGTAATAGAGGATCTGATTTATAATGAGTGTCGGGAGAGGGGGTTCAAATTTCGATATTTCAATTAGATTAAATCATCTAGTGGAATGTTGAATGCTTTGCCCTTCTCCGTTCACAAGATGACCTCATCATCATGAACTGTCTTTTTCTCGATGAGGTGATATTCAAGCTATTAACTGGCTGTATCGAGTTGATAAGTATTATTAATCCGTGTTCTGATTAACCATCAGTCCTGTCAATTCTTAGCAGGATATATAGATATGTACATAGCGACGAGCTTTTTGACCTTGTCCCAAGCTCATCAAACACAGTGCATTCTTCTTGATGTTATTGTCTACGTCTGCCCGACCATTTTTAGTATAGAGAAGCTGGGTGGGGGTGGTGAAAACCAGGCGATATCCTGGGCGCTCAAGCAGGGACTGGTGCGGCTCAACATCGATGCGGCGATAGTGGGGAATGTTGGCGAGGGAGATGAATGATGCTGTCTTGCGCAAAATATCGCTCGTTATGCAGTTGAAATAACTGCATGCGCAACACTTGCCAGTTGATGTGCGTATTATGCGCAGCATGTCGCGCATCACCTATGAGGTGTAGGCTTTGGTGGAGGTAAGCAATTGATAAATAACGACTCAGTAAAGTGGCATGGTCGCTGCTATAGGTTGGTCGAGTGCTAGCTCATTTCACCCATCCATTTAGGAGCATACACATGCCAACTCCATGTTATATCAGCATCGAAGGTAAACTTCAGGGCAATATTACCGCGAGTGCCTTCACCTCCGATTCCGTCGGCAACATCTTCGTGCAGGGCCACGAAGACGAGATGCTGGTACAAGAGTTCCAACACGTCGTGACCGTGCCGACTGACCCGCAATCCGGCCAGCCTGCAGGTCAGCGTGTCCACAAGCCTTTCAAGTTCACCGTTGCGCTGAACAAAGCCGTACCCCTGATGTACAACGCCCTGGCCTCCGGCGAGATGCTGCCGAAAGTGACCCTGAAGTGGTATCGCACTTCCGTGGAAGGCAAACAGGAGCACTTCTTCTCTACCGTGTTGACCGACGCCACCATCGTCGATATCGACTGCCAGATGCCGCATTGCCAAGACCCTGCTAAGTCTGACTTCACCCAGCTTATCCAAGTCTCTCTTGCGTACCGCAAGATTGACTGGGAGCACACTGTTGCAGGTACCTCTGGTTCTGACGACTGGCGTGCCCCTAGCGAGGCGTAAGCCTCACTTTCTGATTTCGCTATTCCTTGTATTACGTTTTGTATCTTGTGGCCGGTGTGCACCGGCCTTTATCCCGTGTTTTCTCCGGTCGGTCTTTGGCTGCCGGAGCTTTTATGTTTTGCCATCCCCCTGTCTGGTTGCTGATGTAATGGGGATTACCGTGGTAGCGAGTGCGGGGGGATGGCAAAGCACACAAGAGGTTTTACGTTATGTGTCCCTCCATTGCATTGCTCGGTGATATTGGCACCGACCACGACGGCTTTCCACCGACCCCGGTGATAGCCGCCAGTCCCGATGTGTTCCTTGATGGCAAGCCAGTGGCCCGTCAAGGTGACCCGCTCGCGCCGCACGACAAGCCCAACAATCCTCCCCATCCGCGCTGTATTGCCGGTGGTGTAGGGTCGGTATTGGTGAACGGCAAGCCCATCGCCGTCACAGGCACCGCAGTGGATTGTGGTGGTGTGGTGATTGGTTCGGGCAGTGGGCAGGCAGGATAAGGAACAGAGTCATGGCACAGAGCACAGGATTACAATTCACCGTCAAGGTTGGCGCACTGGCTGACAGCACCTTTGCGGTAGCGAGCTTCAAGCTCGATGAGGGCTTAAACAGCCCGTTTAGCCTCAAGCTGGAGGTGGCCAGCCATCAACCGGACATCGACTTTGGTGCTGTGCTGGACCAGCCCTGCGAGCTGCTGGTGTGGTACAACGGCGAGTTGCAGCGGCGGGTGTGCGGAGTAGTGAGCGAGTTTGCGCAAGGGGACAGCGGCTTTCGTCGTACCCGTTACAGCCTGGAGGTGAAACCGGCCTTGTGGCGATTGGGATTGCGCCAAAACTCCCGCATCTTCCAAGCACAGAAACCAGACGAAATCCTCTCCATCCTGCTGCAAGAGCACGGCATCACCGACTACGCCTTTGCCCTGAAAAACGAGCACGCCCAGCGAGAGTATTGCGTCCAATACCGGGAGACTGACCTCGAGTTCGTCAACCGGCTCGCTGCCGAAGAGGGGCTGTTCTACTTCCACGAATTCGAGCAAGGCAAGCATCGCATTGTCTTTGCCGACGATGCAGCGGCGCTGACTGCAGGCCCCGAGCTCTTCTTCAACCTCGGCAACCGCTCGCTGGAACAAGGCTCCTACGTGCGCCAGTTCCACTACCGCGAATCAGTGCGCCCCGCAGAGGTAGAGCTCAAGGACTACAGCTTCAAGACCCCGGCTTACGGCCTATCCCAGAAGAAGATGGGGGCTGAGCTTTCGCATCAACGCGACACCTATCAGCATTTTGACTATCCAGGCCGCTACAAGCAGGACCCGAGCGGCAAGGCATTCACCCAGCACCGGCTCGATGCGCTGCGCAATGACGCGGTGGCGGGCAGTGGCAAGTCCAACAGCGCAGCCCTGCTGCCGGGACAAAGCTTCTCCCTGACCGAGCATCCGAACGGCAGCCTCAACACCGACTGGCAAATCGTTCATATCCGCCACACCGGCGAACAGCCCCAGGCGCTGGAGGAAGAGGGCGGCAGCGGCCCGACCGTCTACCACAACGAATTTGGCGTAGTGAAAGCGAGCACCACCTGGCGGGCGCGAATCGGTAGTCCCGAAGCCCCCCATAAGCCGATGGTGGATGGCCCGCAAATCGCCATTGTGGTGGGGCCGGAGGGGGAGGAGATTTACTGCGACGAGCATGGCCGGGTCAAACTGCAATTCCCGTGGGACCGTTACGGCAGCTCCAACGACCAGAGCTCCTGCTGGGTACGCGCATCCCAGGGCTGGGCGGGCGGTCAATACGGCATGATGGCCATCCCCCGTATCGGCCATGAAGTCATCGTGAGCTTTTTGGAAGGGGACCCCGACCAGCCCATCGTCACCGGGCGCACCTTCCATGCCACCAACCGGCCCCCCTATGACTTGCCAGCCAACAAAACCCGCACCGTGCTGCGCACCGAGACCCATCAGGGCGAGGGTTTCAACGAACTGCGTTTTGAAGACCAGGCTGGTCAGGAAGAGATTTACATCCATGGTCAGAAAGACCTGAACGTAGTCATCCAGAACGATGCCGCCTGGCACATCAAGCATGACCAGCACAGCGACATCGACAACGAGCGCGTCACCCGTATCAAGGCCAACGACCACCTGACAGTCGAGGGCGAGAAGCGCGACCACATCAAGGCGGACTACTCCCTTACGGTCGATGCCTCCCTGCACCAGAAGCTGGCCCAGTCGCTGCTGGTTGAGGCCGGCCAAGAGGTTCACATCAAGGCCGGTAACAAGATTGTGCTGGAAGCAGGTTCCGAGCTGACCCTCAAGGTCGGCGGCAGCTTTTTGAAAGTTGACCCCAGTGGCGTCACCCTGGTCGGTCCCACCATCAAGATGAACTCAGGGGGGAGTCCCGGCTCAGGCTCCGGTTGGGCGGGGCAAATGCCCGGCTTGCCAGGTGCGGTGGAAGTACCCCCCGCTCCCCCAGCTACCATCCCGGCGTTCTCGATTCAAAAGAGCATGGAGTCCATGGCAGCACTAGTGAAGCCTTGTCCCTTCGCCAAGGGAGGTAAAGCATGACCTTTCAAGAATGGCGTAACCAACAACCGGGCCAGCTTTTTGCCATCGTCGATGCGGCATTGGATACCACTGCCGTTGCGAGTTTCTGTGCCTTGGGGGGCGAGCATGCCTCCCCCCTGTTTGCCGGTACTGCCTTTGCAGACCAAGCCGAGCAAGGCCCCTGGCTATTACTGTCTCCCACTCCTGAGTTTATTGCCGCTCACCCGCAACTTGGCGGCATTTATGTCGTCAGCAGCGCCCCCATGGATGTGGTACAGCAGCATTGGCAAAGCCTGATAGAGGTGGCGTTTGAAGGGGAAGTTATGTGGCTGCGCTACGCCGATAACCGGGTTTTCCCCAAGATGCTCGGCACCATGAGCCAGCCGGAACTCGATGATGTACTCGGCCCCTGCACCAGCCTGTGGGCCAACGACAGTGCCTGGCAACGCACGCCTGATACCGAATTCACTCCTCGCCAAGCCCCTTGGTTTCGCATTCAGCCTCACCACCTAGCGCCGCTGTATGACGAAAGCCGTCACGCCTACATCCTCTCGCGCCACTTCTGGCAGCGCATGGAAGAGATGATGGCACGTCATCCCAATCCAGAGGCAGTGATTGCCACTGTCTTGCATCACGCCAACCAGTCCGGTTTAGAGGGTGACGTGCTCGATGGTGTGGTGGCAGGAGCCCTTACTTTGCAGGCTGATATGGCGCTGGATGTCATCAGAGCGCCATTGATGCTGACTAACGACGAACTGGCTCAGGTGAAGAACTGGCTGAACAAACACCATGAATTGATAGGAGCCGTGTAATGGCTATCAGTGCCCACTGCATCCCCTGTGAGCAAAGTAACTGCTGGATTGAGATAGACGTTCGGGATGAACAGAACCGCTCGTTCAAAGGGCAAAAAGCCACCCTGACCGACGCTGCTGGCAAAACCCAAACCGTGACCCTGAAAGACGGCCCAACCCTGGTGCAAGGCTTTGCGGTCGGTCCGGTGACGGTCAAGCTGGAAACCCAGCCTTGGCTCAAAGCAGCCCAGTCCCGTGAAGCCCTCAAGAAGGGTGAGACCAGCCAGGTCCCCGCCTATACCGACAAGCTCTTTGGGCACTGCGATGTGAAACGCGAGCACGTCAAAGTGACCACCGGCGACCTTTGCCTCACCGACCCCGAACAGCCGCTACCGAAAGGGCACAAAGCCGGGCAGGCCCAGCCGCCACGGTTTATCACCAAGCACTCCTACGTGATTGAGGTGAAGGGCTATCAGCTCACGATACTGCGTATCGGGGTGTTCTTTGACGGCACAGCTAATAACACCTTCAAGCACAAAGGGGGGAAAAGCGCGCTGGAGGAGGCCTTGGCGCAATGCAGCCCGGAAGAGCAGCAGGTATTGCTGGAGCAGTGTTTTGAAGGGGCGCTGCCTGATGGTCTGAACAACAGTGAGAAGAACGACATCACCAATATTGGCAAGGCTAGGGAGCTATATAAGCTGCCGACAAAATCAGAATTGAATGTAGCAGTTTATGTTGAAGGTATTGGCACCACCGAAGGGCAGGACGATGCAACAGCGGGTCTTGCCGCAGACAAGGGCGACACCTCCAGTGCTGTTCGGGTTGAGCAGACCTGTCAAACCCAAATTGTGGCAGAGGTCAAAAAACAACTTGAGCGTATACTGCCCACTATCGAGTGTATTCATAAGGTCGAGTTCGATGTCTTTGGCTTTAGCCGGGGCGCATCTGCCGCCCGCCAGTTTGTAAACCGTATCGATCAGAAGGGCGATCACCCCCTGGTGGAGGCCATGGCCGCTGACCCCGATATTCCCTTGAAAGCGGGCTTTGACTGGGTGAACCGCAGTGATGTGCGTATTCAGTTTGTCGGGCTGTTTGATACCGTGGTCAGCTCCTATCTGTGGGGTAAACGTAATGTGACGCTGGCACCTGACTGCGCCGAGCGGGTGGTGCATATCGTGGCGGCTGACGAGTGGCGCTATCACTTTGACTTGACCCGTATTACCGACGATGCCGCAGGTACCGCGATTGCTGATAATTTTACTGAAGTCATTATTCCCGGCGCTCACTCCGATATCGGTGGGGGCTATTACAGCCGCTGGAGCCTGCGTGATCCGAACGCAGTCTCCCCGTTAATAACTGAAAATTGCGTGATCGCTAGCTTCAATTCCGTTGAGTTGCCTCACATCAATGCAGCCAAGTCTAAAGCGTACCTGGATGCTTGTGCCTATGCCAAAATGAGGGCCGAACAAGGTTGGGCCAAGGGCGTTGTGTCTCTGGCTAGCCATAGTCAGCCCACCCAACTTGGCTATCTGAATGTACGCCCATACATAGGCTCAATAACAGGTAGCCAAACTGGTGGCCAGCGGCACATCAGCGTCGATGTGGTGTTGCACCGGGTGGTGGAGGGAGAATATTCACGTATTCCGCTGCACATGATGGTGGAAGCGGCACGGGATGCCAGTGTGCCTTTTAAGAAGTGGGTGTCACAAGGTGACAATGCCTACCGCCTGGATAGTGCACTTTCCTATCCCACAGTGAACTTGGCCAAACTCGATGAGATATGGGTGGATGTTGCCAAACGGCGTGGAGAGGTGATCAACCTGGCTCGTAGCTTACCTGACGAGGTGTACCAAAAGTTGCGACTGGGTTATTTGCACTACAGCGCTGACACTGGGCTAGTCAATACGCCCAACAGGGTTGGTGACAAAGAGATCCGCAAGATGACGGGTAATAAAAAGGGAGGTTATTAATGCGCTGGATACTCTTACTGGTGCTGTTGCCGCTAGTCACTGCTTGTCAGGCCGCTTCTTCGCCACCCAAAAATTTGGAGTGGTGGCATATGGTCGGTTCCAACTCAGATGAACTATGGGTGACCGAGGTACTCTTTTATCGCCATGGCAAGTTGGTTGATGCCTCGACGAATGGTTCCGCCGGATTTTTTGGGGCTGAAGGGTTAAAAGAAAAAGACTATCGCTGGAGTATTTCTAAAGGGAGCCACACCACGCGACCAATTCCGGATCGGGTGGACCTAGAGTGGATTTCATTTCATGACAAAAAGCGCTATCGCATTAGCTTGGTATTGCCAGCAGAACTGGAAAGCATGATTGCACAACCTTATCGCATCAAGGTGAGAGATGAGTGGCGCGAAGAGCGTCGAGATAACATTGGCTTAGGCATGGCTACCGGCGGCTATGTGGAAGCATTTTTAACCAGTGTCAGAGTGACACCTGATATCCTGCTGGCCAGGGGGATTGCTAAGGAAATTCAAACTTCGCAAGACAAGGAAAATCCCGTCACCAAAGTTTACAAAGAGTGGTTCGACGATTTTGATAAAGCATACGGTGATGCCTATCAACAGTACCCCACCCCCAGTGGCATGGCCTGGGCTCCGATTATGGATGCCTACCGCGCCGCACAACCCAAGACGGATACCAATCCAGTCAATTGATTTGGATTGCGGTTTAAGAGGTATCAATGAAGCAGTACCAAAACTGGTTAGCCCAGTATCTGATCTGTCGTCGTGATAACGACCATGCCATGGCCGCAGAATTGGCAGAGAGTATTTGTGCTTTCTGGAAGAGCAGAGACGATAAAGCCGAGCATTCCAAGTGGCAGAAGGTCTATCAGGATCACCGACAGAAAACCACCTGACAGGCAAGGCTAAAGGCCAGGGAAGGCGCCGCATCAGCTTTGTGCCCATCAGGTGGCTGCGTAGCATAACGGATCAGCCGGAAAGACAGCAGTACCTCACCCGTCACTTTTTCACTCTAAGAAGAATTTTCTCCATGACACACCGAGCCTTATGGCTGGCACTGACAGCCAGCATGCTTGCCGCCTGTTCTTCTACTGCGTCACTCACTGACGCCGAGTTATCTCAGGCAGTAAAGCAAGGGGATGGACGAGCCCAGTATGAGCTGGCTAAACGTCTGGCTAGTCAGCCCGATTACCCCAACGCCATGCATTGGATGCAACAGGCTGCTGAGCAGTCGGGCCCTTTGGCCGCCGATCAGCAGATCCGCGCCAGCGCCGCGTGGCAAGTAGGTGACTGGTACCAGGCAGGGCTCGGGGAGCCCAAAAATCCGGAGCTTGCTACACAGTGGTGGCAACGCTCGGCTCGCCTTGGCAACACGAATGCCAGTTATCGGTTGGGGCTGATGTGCCAGGAGCAGCATCAGGACAAACTGGCGAGCGAATGTCTCGACTGGTTCGAGCAGGCTGCTAAGCGGGATCATGCCGAAGCTCAGTTGATCCTGGCCAAGTGGTACGGCAAACAACCGGGCGCAGATGCGGATGCCATCAAGTGGCTCGAGAAGGCTGCGGAGCTTGGTAACCGCGATGCCCAGTACCTGCTGGGCGAACGTTATGAGCAAGGGCGAGGGGTAGCCAAACGGCCGGATATTGCCCAGCGCTGGAATGATAAAGCCGCTGCCCAACAGCAACCGGACGCCTTGCTGCTGCAAGCCAAACAGGCGCTTCCTTCTAATGCTTTCGCTACCTATCAGCGCGCTGCCAATGCGGGTTCTGCTGATGCAGAGCTCTGGCTAGGGATGGCTTATCTGGCAGGGGAACAGGTTCCCACAGATCCTGCCTTGGGACGTTACTGGCTGGAGCTTGCTGCTGGTCATGGTTCCCACGAAGCCGAGTACCAACTGAGCTTGCAGCAGGTAGACCAGAAGCAGCAGGTCTACTGGTTAGAGAAGGCAGCTGACGGTGGCGTAACCCACGCGTTGTTCGAACTGGCGGAGTTACAGCAGGAGCAAGGTGAACTGGAGCAGGCCAGAGCCAGCTATGCCAAGGCCGCCCAACAAGGACACATTGCCGCGCAGTACACCTTCGGTGAAATGCTTCGTTTGGGGCAGGGGGGCAAAGAGGATTACGCGCTGGCTCTCAAGCAGTATCACCTGGCGGCGCAACAAGGTGACCGCATGGCGCAATACCGAATGGGAACACTGCGAGAGGAAGGCTTGGGTGCTCCACGTAACCGGATACATGCCTATGCCTGGTTGTCACTGGCGGCAACAGAGGGGATGCCAGAAGCCGTGCAAGCCCGCGATGAACTGGAGGCCATGATGACCAAACCCGAGGTCAAGCAGGCTCAGAAGCTGTCGGAGCACTGGTTTAGCAAAATGGTCTCTGCGGTGCGGAATGGGTAAAAAATAAATGGAGGTTACACTTGGTGTAACCTCCTGACGCATAGCTTGCAAAACGAATCTAACTGATGAAAAGTGCAGTTGCTCCCCTACCTCACTTGTAGATGCACGATATTATCTTCCTGTTGTAGTGATGGCTTTAAAATCCCTCCCCACAGCTCCAAAGCCATTTTTTGTTCCGGTAACCGAACCGTATGAACATAGTGAGCCATCACACCTGGCAGAGCATGACCTAATATTTGCTCCACGACATGGGGGGCAATCCCAGCCTCGTTAAGACGGGTCGCTAAGCTCCTTCGCAGATCGTGCCATGTCCAAGGGGCGCTATGCCCAATCCGTTTCCAAATCCCCCTTCCCCACTGACTTACCGCTTCTGGTCGCTTGAGCTCCCCTAGCAAGTATGAGGATGACTGTGCGGCGGCTGCTTTCAGCAAGAGATCTATCGTCGGCCGAATAAAATCAGGTATTGGTCTCACGATTTTATTACCTGTTTTTGAGTTAGACGCAGGTACTGTCCATGTACCTTCGACTAGATTCCATTCTTCGGGTGCTGATAGCCGAGCTTCTTGAGTTCTGGCACCGAACGACAACAGAATCTTGGCCAAATTTCCGTAGTAGCAATATGGACCTAGCTTCTCAGCCCACTCCCATAATGTTCGCAGTTCTTCTAGCGTCAGAACCCTATCTCGCTTACTCGCTTTTTGCCCAACATCAGCAACAGTCAAGTCATCCAACGCATTACTCACTGCAAACTGTCTGACACGGCAAAACTTCAGAGCATGCTTACAGTTTTGGAAACAATACCCACTAGCCACAGGTGCTACCTTCGAGTACTCGTCAAAGACACTTAACCAGTGACGAGTATCACAATCTGACAAAGGAAGATCTCCGATACGGGGATAGACCCACTTAGCAAATTGCTGGCGATGCTTCTCACTGTTGGACCTTTTCTTATCAGCGTGATGGCAGAGCCAATACTCGAGTGCATCTTTAACCGTGACAGGCTTCAGCCTTTCGTCTTTCCCGATCCGCGTCATCAAAGCGGGATCATTGCCCTCTTCCAACCAAGCTCGACATTGCGCCGCCTTTTTCCTTGCTTCGGAAAGCGACAGCCCCCCCTCCTGGCCAGTATAGGAGCCCAGAGTCAGGTTTTTTGCCTTGCCTAAAATTCGATAGCGGTACACAAAGCTGACTTTTCCGCTATTCCTCCACAGAACAGATAGCCCATCCCTGTCCGCAACCTTTCTGGGCGTATCATCATCGTGACCACGCAGCATTGCTTTGAGTTTTGAATCTGAGATTGCCATTTTGAACCCACATTTGAACCCACATTTGTCTTATACCCCCTAAGATGACCTTAGACAACCATGGAAAGTTAAACGATATAAATCAATTGGATACAACCAGTTTGTAGACAACACCAAACAGCATTAGACAGGCAGTGTGATAATACGGCATGAACTGATCTCGGTCAGATCTGCTGCAGTGCAGATGAAGGCGTATTCCAGCAATGGGATACGCCTTTTTCTATGGCTGCCATTTACTCGCTGGCAAGCTTGATGCCCAGCCCCACGAACAAGCCCCCCATCAGACGGTTGAGCCAGCGCCCCAACCGGGCAGGCAAGCTCACCCTGCGGCTCGCATAGGCAGTCGAGAAGGCCAGTAGGTGGCACCAGATCATGCCGTTTAGGTTGAAGATGCAGCCAAGCAGAATGAAGGCCAGCGCCTTCTGTGGCGCATCCGGGGCAATAAACTGGGGCACAAAGGCGAGGAAGAAGAGCGCGACCTTGGGATTGAGCACATTGGTCAGCAACCCCTGCCGAAATATCCGGCCATAGGAGAGTACAGGCAAGGCCACAGCCTCGTTGGTAGCAGGAGGCGTCTTGGCCCCTTGCCAGAACATGGAAAACCCCAGGTAGACCAGATAGAGCGCCCCCATCAACTTGATGACGGTGAACAGCTCAGCCGAAGTGCTCAGCAAAGCCGACAACCCCAGAGCAGCCGCCAGCACATGCACCATGGTGCCCGTCCCAATCCCCAGCGCAGCCACGGAACCCGCCCGCCAGCCCTGAGAGCCGCTGCGCAGCATGATGAGCAGAGAATCAGGCCCAGGCATCATGTTCAACAACAAACCAGATACGATAAACAACGCCAGATCGTGGATCCCCAACATACACAGCTCCTTGTTCGTGAAAGAGATAGTCTATGGATCCCATGTCTCTTGTCATCCCCCGTAGCAGCAATAGTAATTATCAACGGAGGGAATAGCCGAGGCATCACAACTTTGGCCAAATAGGGATCCGAGGATAAAAAGAGGAAATCATCAAACTGAACGCGAAGGGAAGGCGAATTATTTGGACAATGCCTTGTACAGAAATGCAAAAAACGGTGGGAAGGAAATTTTAGGCAATAAAAAACCCCGCTCGATGAGCGGGGTTTCTTGTATTGGGTGCCTGGCAGTGTCCTACTCTCGCATGGCGAATGCCACACTACCATCGGCGCTACCGCGTTTCACTTCTGAGTTCGGCATG